>NZ_CP036260.1 GCF_007641255.1 Sporomusa termitida | reverse complement strand
ATTATACTTACATTTCTTATTTTGTTCAACTATTTTTTTCAATACGCTAACTGAAGCACAGTATGTCGTCAGTTGTTAGTGTATTTTACAAGATAGCCTGTAGGTTACGCATTTTTTCTGACCAGTTTTTTCTCTTTGGCCATCATATAGCGATTATGAATCATTTGCACTGCGGTAATAAGAGAACGCTTGGAGCCTGTATGCATTCTGCTTTCAATCTCCCCCAGTATTGTACTTACGTCTTTCTCCAATGATTTTCCTCTCACAATATCAGCTACAAAATCACTAGTCTGTTTACAATATACCGGCGTGGAACATTCCAGTATTGTTCCATTATTGCCGTCAACTGTCAATACTAATGATACATACTTGAAGTTTTCGTATATATCTGTTCCTTCCGGAAGCTGAGCATGTGCGGAAAATAGTAGTGTTTTCAATTACTCAATCCTCCCCGCGCTGGATGTTTCTGTTTGTTTCCTGGCCTGATTATTCATTTTTCAGATAATATAGTCTATACTATATTGCATATTTAAAATATAGTATAATAATTTTATTCTGTCAATATTTAAAATATTAATGAAACCGTTGATAGTTTAATCGCCTGTTAATTGTTCAATATAAAAGTTAAAGGTTTTCTTCCTATTTAATTCTAGCGCCTGGACTGCTTCATTTGCATTATATATTTCCAAAGCATTTAATATTTTCTTGTGTTGCTTAATATCTGGCTTTTCGCGCCAGATCCGAAGTTTAAATATGTTAATGCCACGCTCATTATGATCGGCAGCATCAGTTAATGCTCTGATTAAATAGGGAACATTGCAGAAGGCAAAACAATCCTCATGGAATTTTTTATGCCAGTCATAGTATTCCACTAAATTTTCCCTGCGCAACGCCGCTTCCATCTCATTTAGGTCCTGCTTAAGCCCCTGAATTCCATCGTCCGTAATATATTTAGCCGAAAGCCTGATCGCAATTAATTCCAGTTGCAGGCGAACATCCAGCATTTCTAAAAACTGCTCTTTCGATAACTGAGCAACATACAGTCCATTTCCCTGTTCTACCACAAAATTCTCGGAAACTAATCGTTTCAACGCTTCCCGGATCGGGCTTTCACTTACTGCCAATTCTTTAGCCAAATAGGTAATAACCAACCGTTCACCCGGGGCAAAATTGCCATTAACTATTGATCTTCTTATTTCTTTATACACAAGCTCCTGTTTTGTCCTAAATTCGAGTTTATTGATAAATCCCAATGTGATCATTCCTTTTAGTCCTCTGCTTATAGTTTATAAAGTCAGATTTCAAACGAATATTCTTTTTAAGACGTATAATTTTCAGACAATATATGCTATGGAAAATATAATATATAATTAATAATCTTGTCAAGACCAGCTAGCGTTCAGTTTGAACAGGCCTTCGGCCCCACATAATTCCAATTATTACTAAGATTGCACTCACCGCAATGCTGATGAACAGCGGGTTAATCGCCAGGTGTAAGACAGACTGAGCAATAATGGCGGCTAAGGTGCTTACAATCATGGAGGCAACCGCCCAGTTTGGTGTCAGGATCCCAGGGGCAAATATGGCCAGCGTCAGCGGTAGAAAAACACCGCCGCCGCGCAAGGCCATGGACATATAATTCCACTCCAGCACACTGGATTTTAAGTTGAGAATAGAGATAAGACAGGCAATAAAGGTCACAATTACGACAGTAGTGCGGTTTATCCATAGCACTGTTTTATTTTTAGTAATCTTCAGCAGGTCACAGCAGATGTCCTTGGAAATCATCGTGCCGATCCCCAGGGCCAGACCGGCAATGGAGCCAATTAAAGACAGCATGATACCGGCAATACCAATCCCGCCCAGCCAGGCTGGCTGATATTGCAGTAAATACATCGGTAATACCAGGATTGGCAAAACATCCGGATGATTGGCATGCATAAACATGCCAATCGCTACGGATGGCAGACCTACCGGAATGACAACCATGGCTGCGGTAAAAGCGCCAACCATGGCGGTGCGTGAATCGGCAGCCGAAAAAACCGCCTGAATATACGTTTGCGTACAGATAATCCCTATTATCAGTGAAAATAGGTTACCCAGCGCCATACCGGCACCATTGCCAAACAGGCTAAACCATGGAAAAGGAGGAAAAACTATGGCAAAATCCGGCAGTTCCCGCAACGCCAAACAGGCTGTCGCTCCGGCAACGAACAAGGTTACCCAGATAATAATAAGTTTCAGCATGCCCGAAACGCCGGCACCCTTCATACCGCCAAAGGTAACATAGGCAGCTACCAGCGTAATCAGAATCATCGCCGCCGGCCAGGGGGTAATCCCAAAGATGGCCGCGATGATCTGGATGCCGGGCAAGCAGCTCGCCACAGCACTGAATAAAATGCCAATAGAGGCGATAATACTGGCCAGCGGCCCGGCCGCCCGGCCATAATTAAGCACAAGATACTGGGGGATTGTTTCCAAGCCGGTGTTACGCAGAGGCCGCGCATAAAACAAGCCCATGATAATAAAGCCAATCCCCGACCCTAAAGTAAACCACCAGGCGGACAATCCCAGCGAGTAGGCCATTTGCGCTGTTCCCACCGTAGCGCCGCCGCCGATTACCGTCCCGGCAATGCTGCCTGAAATCAGTATCACTCCCGCTGAACGACCTGCCAGGCTATATCCTTCAGCTGATTTCATACTTCGCGCTGAATATATGCCGCTCCCAATCACAAGGACAATCGTGACAATTAGACCAATTAAATGTACAGAAGTAAATTCCATCTAGATCCCTCCGGAAGATTGATTAAGTAGCACCGCCTGAATTGGAGTATACTTTCTGAGCATGCAAAAAGCCCAGCTCACCGAAGGCAACGTCAATACACGTTGCTTTCTAATAAGCTAGGCTTAATTACTATATACTGAAATTTATTATTCCAATATCATATTTAAGCTACTCATGAAAGTCAATACTGATTTTATTATACTTAAGTTTCTTTATTAATTCAACCATTTCCGGCATCATTTTGCCACCGCCCTTAACTTATCATTAGCTATTGCCGCAAACCCGCCGTCCACGTACATGATCGGCTGGCGATCCCCACCGTGGCATTCACTTCGATGCCCAATATAGAGATTCAAATTATTAACCCAACTTTCCCATTCCACCTTTTGCGATCAGTTCATCAGAATTCCATCTCTTCCTGCATAAAATCCTTAAGCAATAAAGCGATGCCCCGATAAAAATCAGTTTGGGCATATCGCTCCATCTCTTGGGCATATTCTGAGGCCCACCGTCCCAAATGCTGCCGTAAAAAATTCTGAAGCATGCCCTGATAGTTCTTACCCTTATCCGCATCGCCATTTTTCAAGGCCTCAAGCTGACGTTCCAGCAGCAATTGGACAAAAGCAAGTTCCACCCCAATTTGTTCGCCGGGTTCGCACAACGTTTCACTTACTCCGCAGTTTAACCTGGCGTAGAATTGATTCAAGCTGCCCGTAACATTCTGCGGCGGCTCCTTGACATAAATCGATTCATACGGAGGGCGAGGCCCTCTTTTCGACATGCCGCGAATCAATCTAGACCGGTCAATCGCTATTTCCTGTAAAGTATTCTCTACCGCATTCGGCTGGTGTTTTTGCGCATATTGCCGAATCATCTGCATACCCCGGCTTTCCGTAGCGTCACTTGCAGATAACCCCAAAATTTGCTTGACAAAATCATGATCCGGCAAGGTTAAAAATACAGCATTAAAAAACCGGCAGCTTTCTATCCTTTTTTTCAACTTAACTTCCTGAGTCATCTCAATCTCCTGAGCCATTATATTTCCTCCTTTGCAAGCGGCCCTCTCAACCCGTTGTGTCGGCTACCCCGGAAACGCCTGCCGCCCGGCCGTTTAACCCGCTGTATGTGCCGATGCCAGTCCCCCTTTTCCGGGTTGTCCTAGCGGCTCGCCGATTTTTTCCCAGGCAGTGCTGATGCTTTATAAACCTTAACAGCAATGGTAAATTCAACTGCCCCGTCAATCGGATCAACATAGCCTATTGGGGCACCCCAAATATCGTTATAGCTGGTATCATTCACCAAGTCCTTTCCCAGCCAGCGTGTTTTTCGCCCGAGGGTTCCTCCGATGCCAATCGTTTCCGGATGACAGCGCTGTGTCAGATAGGCTCTTCCTTGTGTCTTCCCGAATTGAGATTCAACAACGATCAGATCACCTTCATTAATTCCCTTTTTTCTGGCGGTTTCGGCATTGATCAATACCGTATTAAATTCCGGGTGGTATTTTGAACTCCAATCTCTGGTAATGGGGTTTTGATCCATCGAACCCATGCGGTACAAGAACATGGGCATACGGAAGGTAAAGCTCGACATATCGTATTCCGGCGGATGGTTAAAGATCGGTCTGAGACTATCATCAGGATAATAAGGCACAGCCGTGTAACGACGCCTTAATTCATCCAGAGAGACTCCCACATATTTCTTCGTATCGACCCCTGCTTTTTGAATTTCGGCAATGAGAAAATCACCGCTGTGTTTCTGGGACATCAGATAAATCGGAAAGCGGGTTTCTTTATCTCTGTGCGAAGGGTATAAGTCTGCATTGGATTTCATCCCGTGCGTAGGGAAAAACCGATGCTCTTTCAGGTAATTCAGATCAATGCCGAGTCCGCTGCTCTTTAAATTAAGATCCCACATCTCCATGATGGTGTATTCCTTATTTACATCCAGTTGATAGCGCGGATCTTTAAATTTAGGACTGCTCGGGTTCGGAATACCGACACAGCCGTTTTTATTGACCCAGTCATTGAGAGCCGGCAGGAGGCCTGCCTCTTTCAGGATTTTGATCAGGACGTCGTTGCCATTCATCGTGTTATATAAACGGCCAACGCCATTCTTCCAGATAATCCCTCTGTGCTTGGTATAGAAGTCCTTTTCTCCCGTGGTAAACGTGGCTTCAATGCCGGGAAATAAATGCAGCGAATCCTCTTCCAAGGCTGCGCCCTCAGGCAATAACAGATCCGACATCATCGCCATTTCATCCATATGGTAGCAGGCATGGTAGATAATATAATCAAATTTGGTTAAGGCCTCGATTGCAATATCCGGGTCACCGCAACAGGTAACAGGATTGGCGGCGGATGAAAACAGCACGGTCGGCTTATAATCAAACCCCCATGCTTGCGGATCGCAGATAACACGAAGCATCAGCGCATTGGTGGAATGCCTGTGCGGGAAAAAATCATACAAATCCAAATACTGCGGCGGCCAATGAAAACTGGTAGCCGTCGTGGCTTCGGAAATGGGTTCAACGACACCGTCGGCATTTCTTTTATAAAGAGCCGAACCAGTAGAAGTGATCCCACCCGGATAGCCAATATTGCCTAAAAGCATATTCAGAACACGGCTGAAGCAATCAATCAATGTGCCATCGACATGATTGGATACACCGCGGCCCAATATTACAGATGAGGGCCGGTACGGCATGACTTGTCCGTCAATATTAATAGTACTGCCGATTTGCGCGTAGTCAACGAGCTCAGTCGCAATTCGCCGCAAGGTGTCTGCAGGAATAGCGGAAATCCCGCTGGCCCATTCAGGCGTAAAGTTCTTGAGGCTTTCTTTAAACAAGGTAAACGCCGGCCGAACTTTTTCCCCCTGCCAGGCGAAACTGCCTTCCAGGGCCGGATCCTGCAGGCTAATGTCATCAAAATCTTTCATACTTTCGCTGGCGGCATCCCAGATTTGAGGTTTTCCGCTGCTGCCGCGGGCGTATTCGCCCTGGCCATTAATCAGATAAGGCGCATTGGTTCTCCGTTTGACAAAATCAATATCAAAACGGTTTAACTCATATAAAATCGTATGCAATAACGCATAAATAATGGAAAGGTCCGTTCCCGGTCTGGAAGGAATCCATTCGCCTTTGCCGGCTTCAATATTACAATAAGGGCCGATTACTACACTGTGCAGGCCGTTTTCCCAGGCATAAGCGGCGCCTCTGGCGTCTCCGTTAGCGCCGCCGATATCAAGCCCCAGCCCCTTCCCCAAAGCAACGATATATTTCACGTGGGCGGCATCATAATTGACCGTAGGGAAGGCCGTCATTGTCAGCGCTCCGCCGTAGTGAACCGCGCACTGCTGACCTTTGCAGCTGCTTGCATTGGGCGTGCCAAAAACGGACTTGGCCCAATGTCCATGACCAAAGGTGCCATGAGAACACTCGTAGGCGGCAAATCCATAAAAATGCACGAGTTCGCGCGGATCGCGGTCATGGACCTCCTTTAATTTCTGCCCCGCAATTTGGATTGCCTCCTCCCAGGAGATTTCCACCCACCCCGGGTCTTCATTCATCCCTTTCTTGGGATTGGTTCGCTTCATGGGGGCTTTAATACGATAGGGGTTATACATATTCATTATTGCGCCCTTGCCGCGGGCGCATAAAGTGCTGCGGTTGGTCGTGCGCTCCGGATCCCCTTCAATATTCGTCACAACACCGTTTTCTACGGTAACGATATTGCTGCACGACCCAACTGCCATGCACATGTGGCAATACCCTTTATATTCCTTCTTCCCCTGGGGAACCGGACTGCCTTCAGCCCAAACAGCGGCAGTTTTTAAAGCCAATTCCCCGCCACTTAAAGAAGCTGTCGCAGCGCTGTCAACCTTTATTTTTTTTAAAGATTCTTTTATGCTGCTCAACATTTCAACCACTTCCTTCAGAAATATTTCTATTTGCTTCCTTAAAATTCACCCACATAATATACGGAAGGCTTAGTCCCCAACTCCGAGTGCAGGGGAACCGCATCCTTCTCATGAATCTGTTTGACCAATTCGCTGTTCGGATCATCCAGATCACCGAAAATACGGCAGTTTACTATACAAGTCTGAACACAGGCCGGCTGCTTGTTTTCCTGTAAACGACCGACGCAAAACGTGCATTTGCCTACTGTCCCCGGCCGATGGCAATCGGCCTTGGCCAAAGCAAAGGGCGTTGCCTCCTGACCCTTACCCCAATAGGGATTATTGATAGGAGTACTGAAGTTGAAATGGCGCGCACCGTATGGACAGGCAATAATACAAGCCTTGCAGCCAACACATTTATCGGCATCTACCAGTACCAACCCATTTTCATCATAATAACTGGCTTTCGTCGGGCACTCCTTGACACAGGGGGCATCGGCGCAGTGCATGCACGCCATGGGAATGTGGCGCCTTTTAGCGAAAGGATAGCGGCCCACCTCTTTATAAAACAGGTTGCCCCAATACGTCTGATGAGGCGTACCTTGTTCGATCTTACAAGCTATGACACAGGCTCCGCAGGCACTGCATTTATTCAAATCGATCAACATTCCGTATCTCATTTTTTGTCTACCTCCTAATCCGTTGCAACCGGGTTCAGTCTTGCATTACTCGGTTCTCACATTCGTTAAAACCGGACCTAGAATCGCGGGTGCGCCTGTACCGTCTTGTCCGCTGTAAAGCACCAGGTTACGCATGATCGCGCCGCCAAAGATGACAAGTAAGGCGGCAACCGCCTCAGCTATTGGGTTGGCGAAGAAAAAAAGGATCAGCGGCAGCACGGTCCCGAATAACATAAACCCAATTTTAAACAGCGCCGCATAGCGGCCGCCCCTTGTCCATCTGCGGGCGGCCTCGGCCTCCTGTTCGGTGGTGCCGGTAATTTTAATCCATATATAAGCCGCCCAGAGGATAAACTGGCTAAAAAGCAGCGCTGCCAGCAGCAGGGGCAACCTTTCCAGTACGCCATTGGCAACTGCCGGCAGGATTAAACCGCAAACAATGTGGGCAGCAATTCCGGTTGCCAGCGAAGACAGCAAAAACAAGGCCATTAACCCAGGGCCGTTCCATAACGGGCAGGATTTAAGCCTGCCCAGTAAGATGCCAGGATAAATAGCGACTACCAAGCCCGTGATAATACAGAGTACGGCTAAAACTTGACGCAGTGCCGCCAATCCGCGCCAAGGCAGAGTTTCGATGCCGAAGGAAGCGGAGGCAAAGCCGGAAACAATAGGTAAAATTTCGATTCCGAAGTAAGCGGAGATAAGGCCGGGAGCAATAGGCAGAAATTCGATTCCAAAATAAGCGAAGCCGAAAACAATACAAAGGGTCATAGTCCAGGCTCCCTTAGTAAGCATCGCCTGGGAATTTACAAAAACCCGCCAGGCCTGGAAAGGACGGCCGAGTTCAAAAGTCAGCAGTCCTGCACCACAAGCAACAAAAACAGGGCCCATAAAATCACCCAAAAGAGAAGTCTTGCCAGCCCCCAAAAACAAATCAGCTATTCCGGCAATGACCAACATACTGGCACCCATACCGCCAAAAAAGAAGTCTAATGCCAGCATCCAACCCCATGAATTATGGTTGTGACTCATTTCATTTACACCTCCAATTTCTATTCCGGTTAAATACCCGCGGAGTTGGATTGACAGCCTTTACCGCCGGCTTGCATATCCGACTTCGCCGGCCAATCCTTGTTAACCCCTGCGATGAACTCTGCAATATTTAGCCGAACATGATCCTTAAAATTCAAAAGTTAACCATTATCTACTCTTATATTAACTAATTTTTCGGAGTCTGCGAATTGTGATTTTTGAGTTTCATTATTCCGAAATTGCATAACGAAACTGGAACTATCGCCAAGACAGAGTCGTTCTATTCACTTGCACAACTAAAGTATTAATCCACCTGACAGCAATTTATAAATTGCTGTCAGGTGGATTAATATCAGAATGTAATAGAATCAAGCAGTTTTAAGAAAAGTTGGATAGCAGGATTTGTATTTGCTGTTTTCCAAGTAATAACAACGTCAATTTTCGTATTATCCCCTTCTATGCTCCCAAACCATAGATCCGAATCCGTCGATTCCATATGGCGGGACAGTATAGCAATACCTAGCCCTGTTTTCACCATTAGCAATGCATTTTCCGGAAAAGAATACTGTTTAATAATATTTGGTGAAAATCCATTTGCCATACATAATTCAATTACACGCTTGAACATTCCGGGAGATTCTCCTTTTCCTGCAAAAATAAAGGGTTCGTGTGCTAAATCTGCAAGTGAAATTACCTTTTTGCCGGCAAAAGGATGGTTCTTAGGCAAAACTATAGCCAGAGAATCCCTGTACAATGTTTTCGAACTATATCCTTTTTCTGGTTGGTCAAACAACAATGAAAACGCGATATCTATTTCTTCGCGCTTTAATGCCTGCGCCAAGGCCCCCATATTATATTGATCCAGCTGTAAAGAAACATTGGGATACATTGAACGAAATTGGGTGATTAAGTCCGGTAAAAAAATTTTTACTGCTCTCTCAAGAAAACCTACCCTCAACTCTCCCACAATACCGGACAACATCTGATTAATTTTTCTTATAGCCTCATCATACTTGGCAACGACAGCGGCAAATTCATCCCGCACAAATTCGCCTGCAGCTGTAAGCTGCACCGATTGGGTATCCCGAATAAACAGCTGCACTCCCAAAATTTTTTCCAGATTCGCGATATGCCTGCTAAGAACAGATTGCGAGACATACAATCTGCTTGCCGCCTTACTGAAATTCAATTGTTCCGCTAAGCAGATAAACTCTTTCATCAGACGTATATCCATAAAATTCCTCCCAGGCTGAAAGAATACCATAACAAGTTGTAACATACTTGTTATAGTTTAGCAGTAAAAAAGGGGTTTGTAATTAATTTTTTTGCCATACTCTCCAATAATGCCTGATTTGAGCCATCAAAAGAATGCTGCTGATCTTCGTTCCTGGTACTGACCCGACAATACGCACAAACACGCAGTTTTTTTATTCGTTTTCCGTTTCGTCGAAGCCTCTGGTTGCCTTAATTGTTGTTATTATTTCATTCATTGCTCCTCTCCATTCCGCTGTTTGGGGGACATGCATAGCATGTGGTATTCGCTTACGCAACAAAGAAACCCCAAGCCCGTACCAGCTTGGGGTTTTTTCGTTGTAAAGATTTAAAGCATTTCTCCGGCAGCAAAGCGGACAGCTTCCACAGCCTGTTCAATTTCTTCGGCAGTTGTAAAATGGGATGGGCTAAAACGGACGGTACCCTGCTCCAGAGTCCCCGGTTTTATTTAGTAGAAGAATTCAAATTTTACCTGAGTGTTTTTATCCAGGCTGTCGCTGTTCAGACCGGCCAGAGTTTTGTTCTTGAGTTTAAAGTCGGCATATTCCAGGGACATAAGGACATTCTTGGCAATAACCTTCTGGTATGCCAAGCTGAGACACTTTACGTTGTCGGAGGCTTTGGTGAAGGCGTTCAGCTGAGTGGCGTAGGCCACTGTACCGGTGTCCCAGCCGCCGGCGCCGGAGGGGCTTACACCCGCGTCAAGCGAACGATACGATACCATCCAGGCATCGGTACCCACCTGGACCGGATTGACCAGGTTAGCTGCCCCATATATCACATACGGGCTTACCTTGCTGTTGGTCAGTTGGAGGAACCAGCCCTTGGGGTTAGACGAAATGGCAAACGGGCCGGAAGCAACGTTGTTATCCAGCGTGGTGGACATGTAGTCGCCAAACAGTTTGTAATCACCGACCTTGGCGTTAAAGCCGACAATCCAGCCTTGGGAGCGGTCAAACATGGTCACAGGATACGACGCAGCAACGTTCATGGTGGTCCGGCCACCAGGAATGTCGGCCCAGTAGTAACCGGCTTTCATGCCGAAGTTGTCAGTTAGTTTGAAGGCTAGCTGGCCGTTGGTCAGTGTTCTGGCATCGCCGCTCCCCGGCAAGCCTGTACCATCAATCGGAACGGAAACACCGGGATTGCCTGCAGCATTAGTAATCGCGTTGGCGTTCCATTTCACGTTGTTGACAGCGCCGGTGAAGGTAACATTAGGCCCGAATTGCTGGTCAAGCCGGAAGCCGTCGACGCCGATGGCTTTGCCGAGGATGCCGTGGCCGACGCTATCCAGGGGAAAACGGCCGACGCGCAGGCTGTCGATGCCGAGGAAATTCTTCGCGGTAATGGCGAAAAGGTCGATGCCGACCGCTGAGCCGGAGTTGCTGATACCTTCATAAGCGCCGAATTTGTTGCCGCCGACAGTGGTCAGACGACCGTACCAGGAAACATTATCATTGACAGTGCCCCAAAACTTGAGCCGTTGCCGAAACTCGAAATTGTCGGAGCCATGGAGTTTGGCGTTGCCGGTCTCGCTTGCCGGGCTGTTGGTTACCCAGCGGAGGCGGGTTTCGCCGCCGATCCAAACGTTCTGTTTTGCTTCGACTTTAGCCACCCGGACACCCAGGCTGTTAAGTTCCGCCTCGAACTCAACCGCCAGTTTGTCAATGAGCGCCTTGCTGACGGCGTCGGCTTGGTCAGCTTTCGCGATGGCTTTGTCGATGATTTCAGCCATTTCATAACGGGTCATGTTGCGGTCGCCTCTGAAGGTGCCGTCGCCATAGCCGTCAACGATGCCGGTTTTCGCCAGGATGGCTACCGCGTCATAAGCCCAGTGTTTGGCCGGAACGTCGACGAACGGGTTAGCCGGAGCGGCCAGCGCAGTGGCGCCGCTGCTTAGAATAAAAACGGGCGCAAGCAAAGTTACGAGAGTTTTTTTCATCAGTTTTTTCCTCCTTATGTTTTATTGACAAACTATTCCGCCAATTTATCAATTGCTTCATCGCTTCCACAGACTTGAATCAATCCATAGATAGATTGTTCTTATTATTTCTTGATTTCAAGCTGGCCGGCGTATAAAGGCGCGAAATATTTATCATACTGTCTGCCTGTGATATAGCAGAGAACTGAAACGATGAACATCGGCACAGCGATCATTAGCGTTACCAATAGTGACATTTCCAATTGAGTTGCAAGCAGGAAGCCGCCGATCAGCGGGCCGGCGATGGCTCCGAGTCTCGCCACAGCGAAGGCAGTGCCGGCGCCTTGATTTCTTATTGCCGGCGGATATATGTTAGGGGTGAGTATGGTTACAGCCATGTGCGCGCAGTTGATCAGGAGGCTGCTTAAGCAGTACAGGCCGATAAATATATTTTCTGTTGCTCCACCTAAAAAACAAACGGTAATTCCGCCGACGGTATACACGATCCAGCCTCTTCTAAGTCCAATTTTGTCATAAAGAAATCCGCTGCCCAGGACAGCAAGTACACCAAAAACCATAGCGTTTCCGGATATAAATGCCGCCGTTGAAACCGCATAACCTTTCATAACGATTAGCTGCGGTCCCCAAGAAAGGAAAAAAAGAAGTGTTATATTACTGATGCCGTAAAAAGCCCACACCGCCGGAGTCATCCATTTCAGTTTTCCGGCAAAAAGATCTTTGGTAGAATGTTTCTCCTGATTCGTTGTGCCTGCAGTTGAGAACACAGTGTCTTCAGTAATTTGGATATTGGGATCTATCTGTTTGACTATTGTAATAAGATTTTCCCTTTGTTCCCTGGTTTTCCACTTTACACAAAGCCATCTGGCCGATTCAGGCAGGAAATAGTGCACCAAAATTATCACTACCAAAGGAACAATAAAGCCTACAATAAAACACGCACGCCAGCCGAAAGTCGGTAACAAAAAGCCTGCTATATATCCGGCAAGCATTGAACCTAAGACATTGCCCGTATACATAACAGATAAATACTTTCCTTTTCCTTTTATTGGCGCGCATTCGCTGGTCAATGTAATTGCGACTGGAATTGCGCCGCCGATACCGAAACCGGCTATTACACGCAGCAGAATCAATTGAGTAACGTTTTGAGAAAAGAATATAAGTAAGGATGCAACAGTAAAAATACTTGCCGTAAGAATAAGAACTTTTTTTCTGCCGATCCTGTCTGCAAGCGCACCGCATACCAACGCCCCGAAAAAATAGCCGATAAAGACGGCCGAAAATACCCCTCCGAATACGGCGGGGCTAACACCCCAATCCTGCATAATTGCCGGTGCTACAACCGCCATTATTCCGAACTCATATCCATCCATGACCATTACAGCGCCACACAAAATAATGGTCATCAGCGATACCTTATTCAACTTGGAATGATCAATAAGTTTTCCGACATCGACTTCCGAAGCCCGCGCGGCAATTACATTGGTATTGTTCCCGTTCATGCTGCTTTCCCCCTTTTATGATATAGATAGGCGGAGCTGATGGTCCGGCTCCGGCTGATACCGGAGCCCTGCGGATAGAAATTACTGGTCGTATAGATAAACCCCCTGTGCTTTTAATGTTTGCTGGAGCTTTTTGATATCAACAGCACGCGGCTGTACTGCCGTGTTAAGAGCGATCGCGGCGGCTGTTCCTGCCGCCTCACCGAGAGCGATGCAGTGGGGTATCCAGTTTGCCTCCTCGTTAGCGGTCTCCTCAGAAGAAAAGCAGCGGCCTGCGGCGAGAATACCGTCTACCGTTTCGGGAACGAGCGTACCGTAAGGTATTTCTATCCTGGGGTACTCTTCCATTCCGCCGAGGGTGGGCATTACTGCAATAAGATCATCGCGCCCGGTACGGTGGGCAATATTGTCCATGGTCAGCCTTTCAACCCCTTTAAGTCTGCGGCTGCCCCGGGTACCAACCTGAGAGGCAAAATCATACAAGTATGCGTTCTCCATCCCGGGAAACTGTTCGCGAAAATAGGTGATAATCTTTAGCGCGGCGTCCGTCATCGTAAAAGCGGTTTCCGTTAGCCCCTGGATACTCATGCAGTTACGGGGAATCCAGTTGTTGATCCAGATGATGTCGTTGCGGTGGGATGAAAACGGCCACAGCGAAAATCCCACCAGCTGTTTTAGTTCACCAAGGTTGCCGCCATTTGCGTGTATATCGAGAATCTCCAGATTGGTTTTATAAAACGTTTCGGCGAAGCGGTCATAATCAACGCCAGCGAGTCGGAATACAAGAGCGGTGTTGCTTGTACGGGAAGTGGCAAAGGTCGATAGCTCAAAATCAGCACCGGCCGAGGCGAAAATATCACCATCACCGGTGCAATCTATGGTTACTTTGGCGAGAATAGCCTTGCGGCCTTCCTTGCTCTCAAAGATCACACCCTTTACAGTTTGTTCTTCCATGACGGCCTGACAGCCCCAGCAGTGGCAGTATACGGTAATACCATAATCCCTCACCATTTCATTTAGGACTATTTTTAGCATTTCCGGGTCCACGTTAACTCCGTAGCGGACATTAGCTAAACCGAAAACATTGTGGTGACGGTATTTTTTCAGCACTTTTTCATCTGTGGACCCAACTTCCGATTTGTCGGGTCCGAAAACCCCATTTGGCTTTGACCGCAACCGGTCAATCCATTCGTCCATTATACCGGCAATCAGCTGTTGGGGACCATCGCTAAGAAAGGGGATTGCAAGTACCTGTCCGCCGGTGGCCATGCCGCCAAGGTACGGATAGCGTTCCAGCAGTACGACCTTGCCACCGTGGTTTTTTGCTGCGGCGATCGCTGCCGTAACGCCCGCAGGTCCGGCACCCACAACTAAAATATCACATTCGCAATAAACCGGTATCTCGCGGGCTTGTTCTAGAACTGTTTTTGCCATCTCTCGTGCTCCTTCGTTTTTTCATTATTTTGAAACCTGGTATTATTCTAAAATAGACAGCGACAATCGTCCAATACCGATATGACGGCCAGATATAACCCCTATGTCATAGCGCCGGGTTCCCGGCGCCAGATTGTGCTCCTAAATCTAAGACAGTCTGATCGCCTTAAGTCAGACCTTGAGTGGGATAACGGCACATGCCAGTCTGGGCTTTTGCCAAGCAGACATCAGCTTAAAGAGGCAGCCACCGGGCCGGCTGGCTGCCTCTTTAAGCTCGCTTATTTCTTTAACCGATCCTGCCCCGCTATTTTCCAGTAGCAGCCGAAATCATAGCTTTAACATTTTCCACTTTGGCATTGGGGGGAATGCTGCAGCCCGAGGATAGAATAAATCCGGGACCCATATCTTCGATTAAACGGGTACTGTAATTATATACATCGTCAGGGGTGCCGAGTGCCAGCATTGCTGCAGGAACATCGCCCTTAATGGCCATGATGTCGCCAAGGACTGCTTTGATTTTATAAATATCGGTGGCCCCGTCAGTATCGAATAGGCACCTGCCTTTCGGGAAAGCCCGGAAAAACTCCAGGTCGCGTTCCCAGTGAGCATCCAGGTGCAAGCAAACATCTGCACCTTCTTCAATAATAACGTCGGCTGTCGCCTTGAGATATTTCCAAACAAACCGCTGCCACAGTTTGGGCCCGAAAAACTCACTCGCCCCCCGGGCAGGAGACAAAAATACAACTTCAGGCTTTACTTCGTGAATTTTATGCCGTAAGCGTCCACTTGTTTCTTTCTGAATTACATCTAAAACCGCTTCAACCTTATCGGGAATTTTATACAGATCCTTAACAAAACTGGGCATGGAACGCCCACCGTTGAGCAGCTCATACACAACAGTTCCGTTAACCGGCGTAAGCACCGCAGTACCGTTGTTCTCAAAATTCCGGATATATTGCGGCCATTCGGCCAATTCCGCAAACAGCGGCTCAAGCTGGATCTTCAGCCTGTTTTCCATATAATCCGTCATAAAAGGCATCCAACCCTTATTTAGGATGATGTCATAATCTTCTGTGGTCATCATTTCCTGCTCATCTAATTGCCACAAAGCATTATCCGGCAAATTCACGCCAGGCAATTTCACCCTAGACATAAATGACAACGGCATAATGGGGGCATATCCGGTAACATGACAAATCGCGTCGGCTTGCAATTCTTTCATCGAGTCCACCATAACCTGGTTGGAATATGTAAGACTTGAGCAAAAATCCGATAATTTCACCCCCATATGTGTTGCACAGAAAGCGTCAGCCATCAGTACCACCGGAGTCCTGTCCGGCTTTTCCAGCGAAAAGGCCTTTCTTATTCTTGCCTTGCGTTCTTTGAGCAAATTTGTATTCAAGTTCAGTTTCTCCCCTTCGTGCCTCATCAGGTCAAATTTTTTTGCACCACTATTACTTATTAACAAAAACATCCGAAAATTACGATTATTAACGTTTTGGATTTTAGCCATTATATTTCAGATCTCATTTTTAAGTTATACAGCATCTTCCTGGATTTTACTCACTTCCCTAAATTTCACGGGTGATACGCCTGCACTTTTTTTAAATTCCATATAAAAATTTTGCCGGGAATTAAACCCAACTAAATACATAATGTCGTCGATGCCCAAATCTGTTGTTTTTAATAATATTTTGGATTTTTCAATTCTAAATCGCCTTATATACATGTTTACGGTTTCTCTGGTTTCTCTTTTAAAATAATTCGCTACATAGGTTTTATTATATTTAAAATGTTCAGCAATAGAATTCAAACTGATATGATTGTTGTAGTTTTCACAAATATATTCAACAATATTTCGAACAAATTTACTATATTTAGTTTTGGCCTTCATCCCATTAACTAACAATTTAAAACATACACAAAGAGAGTCGCAAATCCTATCCATTGTCTCATTTTGTTCATCAGTTCTTTTCGACAAAAAACCGTTATTAAATATATAACGATAAGGAATACTATTTGATTTACAATAATCCATAAATAAATTGATTAATAATGAACTGGCATATTTTAAATGTAAATATTTTCGAAATGAATCCTTATTATTTTTGTAAATATTGTTGATCATCCTGCAAATTTCGTCGATATCCCTATTATTAATCGCATTTTCAATACCCTTCATTTGAATATGCAATGCATCGGCACCGCTCAAAGTGCATGGGTTTTCATAGTAGTACAGCGTTCTGACTCCACCTAAAAAAATACTATAATTACGGGCCTTTTCCGCTTCCCAATATTTTCTGCTCACATCTTCAATTTTATCAGTTATCTGGCTTACTCCAATTGTTACTCTCACACTACCCAATACATTTTCAACAGCCTTGAGAATTGCATTGGAAACTTTATATTCCCTTTTCATAATGCTGAATTGACTAAGATCTGATTTCACAAAACCTAAATATGCAAAATTATTCTGCCACATATAACATGCTATATCTTGACTGGGTCCAATGAAAAAAGATAGATCATTTAACAATCTTTCAACATAAGCGGACTTTAATGTGCCGATATTTTCAACGGCAAAAGACATAATAAAATAAACGCTATCGCTTATGTCAACACCTAGTGAATAAAGGTACTGGTTAATTAAATCAAAAGGAACTTCTTCACTTAAAATCATTTGCAGGGTTTCAGATGCAGCCAAAGATTCCACAGATACATTTAAGTGTGATTTATTCTGACCATTTACAAGCTTAAGAACTTCACATAACGCTATATATAAGTCCTCATCGGTAATTGCATTCTTAATCAAGTAATCCTTAACTCCAAGTTTCATCGCCTGCTTTGCATACAAAAAATTGGCTTCGGAACTTACAATAATAAATTTTTGTCCAGCATTTATCTTATGTATTTCTTTGATAAGCTCAAACCCACTCATACCTGGCATTTGTATCTCAGTAATAATCACATCAGGTTGCATAACATTTGTATAGTAATTAAGAGCATCTAATCCATCCGCAGCTTCATAGCATATTTGAAAATTTGGGTCTTTCCAGTTAGCCCATTTTTTTATAGACTCGGATTCTAATTTTTTGCCTTCAACAAGCATAACTGAATACACAATATTTAACCTCCAATAACGCATAAACTCAACCATTTGTATTACGTCGCCAGATACTGAGAATTTAGCATATATTGGATCATTGGGCTGCTGCCAAAACTATTGTATTCTCTACCTTCGTTACCTTAGAGGACCACAACTATAGGTTAAGTTTATGGCCTGCAAATTTCCCTCTGGAATTTACTGTAGTGATTGTTGGACTGCCGCATAAGCTTTATTATCGCTTAATTCTTCTCGGTTTTATATTGACCACCGTATAAGGGAGCGAAATACATATCATACTGCTTCCCAACGATATAGCAAAGAACCGCTACTATGAACATGGGAATTGCAACCATCAGAATGATCAAAATTGACATTTTCAACTGTGTTGCCAGAAGAATTCCACCTAATAGCGGCCCTATAATAGCTCCGATTCTAGCTACCCCAATTCCAGTGCCAGCTCCCTGGTTTCTTATATTAGGGGGATATATGCTAGGTGCAAGTATCGTTATAGCCATGTGTGCGCAGTTGATCAGAAAAAGTCCTAAGATAAATACGCCAATAAACATACCTCCCTCTACTCCACCTAAAAAACAAACGACAATCGCGGCTAAAGTATACACAATCCATCCTCTTCTGAGGCCAATCTTATCATAAAGAAAGCCGGCGCCCAGGACACTAAGTACACCGACAAATTGAGCATTTCCGTTTATCATTGCGGCTGTTGCAACCGAGTAACCTTTCAAAACGATCAATTGAGGTCCCCAGGAATTGAAAAAAAAGAGTGCAATGGAGCTGATTAAATAGAATGCCCACATTACAGGCGTCACCCATCTCAGTCTTCCCGCAAAAAGTTCCTTGGCAGAATGTTGCTTTTGATTCGTTATTCCTACAGATGAGAACTGGGTGTCAGCATCGATTTTGAGATCTGGATTTATCTTATTGATTAATTTAACAAGATTTTCTCTCTGTTCCGCAGTTTTCCAGCTGACGGAAAGCCATCTGGCGGATTCAGACATATAAGGAATCATAAATGCTATTACAATTAAAGGAGCAAAAAAGCCTATAAGGAAACACGCACGCCAGCCGGCAGTTGAAGAAATGATAAACGATGCTACATATCCGGCAAGCGTTGTACCCAAAACAAAACCGGTGTACATAACCGATAAGTATTTCCCCTTTCCTTTTAATGGCGCATATTCACTGGTTAATGTGATGGCGACAGGAACCGCGCCTCCGAAGCCGAAACCGGCGAATATGCGCATGAGAATCAGTTCTGGAACCGAATGCGAAAAGTATACAAGCAAGGTGCCCAATGAAAAAATGATTCCTGAGAAGATGAGAACCTTTTTTCTCCCGATCTTGTCGGCTATGGTCCCACAGATTATCGCTCCGAATAAAAAACCAACGTAGGCGGCTGAAAATACCCCTCCGAACAAGGTCGCACTGACGCCCCACTCTTCCATAATCGCCGGTGCTGTAACTGACATGATCCCCATATCATATCCATCCATCATCATGATGAAACCACATAAAATAATCGTCGCAAGGGAAACCTTATTCAACTTAGAATCATCGATAAGTTTTCCAACATCAACTATTAAAGGTTTTGCAATAATTTCATTTTTTACGTTTTTCTCGCTCATTCTAATTCGCCCCCCCATAATAATAATTGTTGTAATTACCTTCATCGAGTTAGTAATGTTGCGATAATTGAATAGAAAGCGAACCCCATGAGTACTATCGCGGTTATTCGCAAAAGATTGATCCCTTGGGATTCGCTCGCGATTCTAATGTGTACCGTACAGAATAGCTCCTTGTTTCAATAGAATATTCTGCAGCTCGGAGACGTCTTTCTCAAGTTCTCTGGGCGTAATGCCTTTTTTACTGCAGAGAGCAGCGGCCACACCGGCGGCCTGACCCGTTACCATTGTCTGCATCAGGAATCTTTGGTAAGAATCACGATCGGTTGAAATTGCCTTACCGGCCACAAGCAGATTTTCAACCGCCTTCGGGACAAGGCACCGATATGGAATATCTGTTGATCCGCCATCTTTCGGCCTTACCTCTTGCGCAAAGTCTATTGTGTTCCCAGTAGCAACGTGTTTAGCTCCTGATGAGAAATTGCTCTTTCCGATGACATCCTCAAACTTCCTTGCGGCAGCAACATCCGCTTTTACCAGTTTATAGTCACCCATAATTCGTCTACTCTCACGTATTCTCACTTCAGGGCATACTCTTGTAAGGTAGGCGTTCTCAAAGCCAGGCAAATTTTTATTGATGAACTTCAAGGCCATCGTGATTTGTTTTCTACACTCAACCTCTACATGAGTAAGATCCCTTACATCGGTGGGGTCACCAATTACATGGGATGAATGCTGGAAATGGGCCTGTACGTGTCCGCCGTCTCTGGGTATCAGGAAGAAACCGATTCCGCTGCTTTCATGCCATTCCCCCTTCTCCAGAGCTTCTCTTTTCAAAGAGAAATAGCCCCTGACTTCACCTAGCTCGGTAATGTCCTTAACCCTTCTGATACGGTCAGCAATCTGCTCCTTCGTCCAGGGAACAATTTGAGGCATTTGGATCATAAAATCGGTCTCGAAATTAGCTTTAATATACGCCAATGCTTTATCCCAATCTACACCATCCATTGTGAAAGCGAGCGTATGAGGTTCGAGCTGATCCCTCGGTACCTGCTCATAAGGCGCCCCGGCTAAAACAGAAATCTGCCCTTCGCCTGTGCAGTCAATAATCACTTTGCCCATAACAAGCGCCCTGCCGGAGGGGCTTTCAACAACGACTCCGGTAATAGCATCGCCTTCTTTGACCACATCAACAGCCAAGGTATGGAGCAGAAGGTTTACGTCATTTTCAGTCATCATGTCAAACATTAGAAGGCCCCACCAGTCGGGATCGACATAGGAGAAACTAAACCCTGCGCGGAAGTCCAGGTTTTGGTGCGGAAGGGCATGGCCTTCCCTCAATAGTCTGTTATGCGTTTCTTCAATAATACCGCCGGCTACTTGTTCATATCTTTCATTAAATAAGTTTGCATACGCAAAACCAGGAGGGCCTGAAATATTAAATTGACCTCCCAACGCGCCAATGCGCTCGATTAAGACAGTGTTAGCACCAGTTCTTGCCGCTGCAATTGCTGCCGCTACCCCGGACGTGCCGCCACCAACAACCACCACATCATAATGACCGATAATTTTCATATGTTATCCCCCCACCGTTAATTTACTGAATATTTTCCGAACTCGCTTATATGCTGTGCTGCCTTGCCATCAGGCAGTTCCACCCGTTTGATAATGGCCTCGCTGTGAAGGCCCCAAGGCAGTATGACTTGGGAATGTCCGCCTCTTCCACCCGCCACTACGATGAATACATCTTCCGGGGATCTGGTTACAGGCATAGGATGTTTGCTTTCCCATCCTTCCGGGCGGACAGGCACAAGCCCCCTGCCTCTTACCATCGGCGTCTCGTTGACCGCACGCAAATGAATATGCTCTTTGATTTTTTGCTTGTTGTATCCAAAATCCACCAGCATCTTTCCATGGTCAGGCGTAAGTACCAGCAACAAACTGCTGGGCATATAGGCGTTATTGCTGCCTATTGTCGTACAACAGTGGGTAAGGGTGTCGATCAAATCACCACCGTTAAGGCTCAAAAAATCAATGATATCACGGGCCGGTTCGGCTTTAAGGACCCATACGGCCGTTGTATCTTTATCATAAAATTCCTCGTTGATTGTCTTCCATGGAGCAAGATCTTCATCTTCCGCAAAACAATAGGAAAATTCGACAGGCGATGCCTGGCAATCCAGGTCGCAAACGCCCGGGACGGCTCTGCAGACGTCCATAATAACTAAATTGATCGCCCTTCCTATTGTGTTGTTGGCGGGGAAGCCCGGTCCCAAGCACCCCTGACGTCCAGAAATACCAAGTTCTTTGGCCAGCGGGCCGCTTACCAATATAAGATTTCCTCCGGGATATGATGTTGTTACGGATTGCAATAAATTATACTTTGGGTCTGCCATACACTTGAATGCCGTAATAATGATGGGCATATATTCGGGTTTGCACCCGGCCATGACAGCTGCGATAGCCAGGTCTTTAACCGTAATATCTTTCCCGCTTGGCCCAACCTCTACGGCAAGTACCGTATCCGGATCAAACGGGCAATATTCGAGCATCTTTTCATAACGCTTACGGGTTGGCGGAATGATTGGAAGGCCATCGCCAAGATGTTCCTTATGGAAGAAATCCATGACTTCTTCCATATAAGCCCCCGGCGTATAAAGCTGACTCTCGTCTATTTCAATATTGTCAGTTAACGGAAGAAGACCATCATCCCGGGGCTTTGTCTTATCGATCTTGAAATCAATATGTGCCGCCCGCCTAAGCTCTTCGCCATTTTTCGTCAGCGAATCAATGATATAATCCCACTTCGTGTCTATCTGTACGTGTATATCCTTCGGCAGGCTTGCCTGATAGATATCAAGCTTGCAAAGACATAGGTTACCTGCGCGATAAAACGCAACACCTTCTACCAGTTCTCCGCCCGGGCTCGCCGTTACGTAAACAGTGGGAATCCCGAGTTTCTCCATTTCTATCGCAACGATAGTTGTTGCTGAAGATGTCCCCATATCACCTAACGCTACAATTGCCGCTGCCGGTTTTTCGTCAGCTAGCATTGCGGCGTATGCTTCAAGTGCCGGCGTATCTTTGCCTCTGACAGTTTCCTTGTAATCAACAAAATTTGTTGCGCCCATCTTATTGAAATTACTTTTGATTCTTACAAAAACTTCGTTATAATAGCAGAAGTCTAGTTTCGTGTTATCATAGAATAAGATTTTGCCATTTATTAGCCCGTTTAACCCCTTCCTTGGCGCAAGCTTGATGACCGGCCTTTCTTGCCGGCCCCGGGGATCCATGATTGGATCCAATCTTTTGTTCATAGTAAACTTCTCCTTTCTTTTGAAGTTATAATATCATGGGAATAAAATAGTAGCTATCAATGTAGTTGTCCTGTTTATCAATATAATTTACTACCTGATTAAAGATTGGATCTATTTCCCCACATCACTATTTGTCCTGAAAGAAATAAACGCTACGGAGGGGAAATATTTTTAGGTAAGACTGATTGAAACTCATGGTCTGTTTTTGCTATTTCTTGCATTATTATTTTCTTATTATTCTGAAATTTTATTTTATTCTAAAATATTTAACAATATTTTGTCCAATACCAATATGACGGCCAGATATAACCCATATGTCATAGCGCCAGATTCCTGGCTCCAGATTGTGCTCCTAAATCTAAAACAGTTTGATAGCATAAAAAGGCCTCTGCGCGGCATATGCCGCGCAGAGGCCTTTTTATTATCCTGTTAAAAGCTATAACTTTCCGCCCGGATAAAGGCAACATCGGCTTCCGCTTTCGCTAAGGCTCGGCGCAAGCCGTGTTTTCTTCATTTATGTTTCTGTCTGCATTTGAAAACAGTCATACCGTCCGGGTTGTCCGGTATTGTACTAATGAAATCCTGTGCCGCCTTGGAAACGTCTTTCGTTCGCCATGCTACGGTCAGAAACGGGGAGTCCCCAAGCAGCGGGAGTTCAAAAAATTTTATCTCTTCACGCCCAGGTACATTTAGGAAATATCCGCAAACACCCATACCCCTACCCAAACGAAGGAGGCGGATAAATGATTGAAAATTGGGAACTATCTGCACGGTTTTGGGGTTGATCCCATACTCATTTAGCATCAAAATGGCCCTTTTCTTATCACTTGAATCGTCATGAAACGGTATCGTATAGAAGACCTCTTTTGCGAGATCCTCTTTATTTATCAGGTCTATCGTGTCGAACGCGGCCAGAGGATGTCTTGCGGACATCGCAAGACACCTGCGGCTCCTGCATACCCTTTTCATCGAGATGTTTGGCGCTCCGTCCAGCATAAAATCATGGATAAAAGCGATATCCACATCTCCGTAAATCAAGGCTTGCTTGAGTTCCAAAAAATCATACAATATTTCGTTAATCTCGATATTCGGATGCTGCAAAGAGTAATCGTTTATCAGCCACTTGAGTTTATCGTAATCTTTACTGGAGTCGTAGGTGCTGGGATAGCCAATATTGATTATCTTATGCGGCATATTCTCCATTTTCTGTGCATGCTCTATATGCTTGCACATGCTGTTATACGAGGAACGCATCTTAAGGTAAAGATATTCACCTTCTTTTGTCAGCACAAGCCCCCTGTTGCTTCGGGCGAACAGCTTTAAGCCGATGCCTTCTTCCAACCTGTGTATCGTCTTGCTCAAAGCTGGCTGTGAAATATACATCGCATCTGCAGTCTTCGAAACATTCAGCCGCTCCGCCACAGCAAAAAACGTTGCAATCTGTAGGAATGTAATGTTATACATTGTTGCAGCCTCCTCATCGAATATAAGAAAGACAATATAACGTTTTATCGTTACAGTAGTATTGACGATTGTAATATACCATAACCGAACAGAGATCTTCAAGCCCCCATCTTTACATGCAGCGTAATACATCGTGTTGGCATTCCCTGAAAGTTATATCAGCGCGCGCTATGGATATTGTACTATTTAATAAATCAATATTATAATTTATTTACGACTCTGAATTTTTAAAAAAAGGCCAGAAAAGGAGCAATTATCTTGTGAAAAAAATTAGAATTAAAGGCCGCAGCGAATTCCCCGGCTGTGTGCAGGCGGAAGCTATCGTTTCCCGCAAGCCTCTTGAAGGTTTCACAAACTGTAATTTTGTGCACGGATACACTACCGAGCGCAACCACCCCTTGTTCAAGGTCTGTTACACGGACAAAGTACTTGTTTATCCCTATCCTCGCGGTTCAGGAGGCTTTGTGTATTATGGTCTTGGCGCTAAACCTGCGGCTTTTGTACATACCGAGAGCTGCCCACTGACTGTTAATTGCGCAATGACCGGGCGCATCCCGTCCATGACCGATTTTGAAATGGATCCTCTTGATTATATCGAGACAGGAGATATCGTACTGGTAAATGCCGATGAGGGCTACATCGAAATAACGAAAAGAAACCAAGAGGTAACGATATGATCTTCTTAACTGATGATGAACAACGGATGCTTCAGGGCGAAAAAGGACACATTCCCCGGCTTTGCCTGCAGTATCTTGTGGAAATGGCCGAGGTTGCCGGCGCTGAGAAGCTTGTCGACTTGGACGGTACAGGGGATTTTCACACACCATTGACCGCAGCGATACCGCAATATGAGTTTCCCCTTGAGGAACTTGAACAGCTTGTTGCCAGCGGTGCAACGTTTAAAATTCCAACCTTCGCCAACAAATCCCCTTTCTACGAACTCACCCCCATGCATGGCTGGGAACACTGCCATATGCTCACCTATGGCAAAAACGCCCATGACGACCCCTGCTTTCACGAAAATGCAATGCATGAGGAATACTATACTCTTTACAGAAAAATGGGTATGATGACTACGCATTCCTGCGTTTCATACCTTACCGCCTCATATCTGCCCACTATTGGCCAGCACTGCTCCTGGAATGAAAGTTCCGCCATTCCCTACTGCAATGCGGTACTTGGCGCCCGTACCAATATCGACGGCAGCTTTGCCACCTGCTTTCTCGGCAAGGCTGTCTATTATGACATGCATGTGACCGAAAACCGCTATGCTACTGTTCTCGTAGAGACAGAGCGACTCATTAAGTCCGACCTGGAGTGGGATGTGTTCGGTTTCGCAGTGGGTGAGGAATGCGGTCTAGCCATACCCTGCCTTACAGGTACGGCCAAACCTACCACCACTCAACTCTGTAAGCTTAATTCCAGTATGAACACAGGCGGTGCTGTCCGTATGTACCATATTCCCGGCAGTACACCGGAAGCGCTCACTCTTGAAATGGCTTTCGGCAATAAGAGCCCCCGCCAGGTCATTATGATAGATGAGGACGACCTAAAAAAGACTTACGACACGCTAAATTACCACACCAGCGATGTGGTCGACATGGTTTACCTCGGCTGTCCGCACCTGAACATCGTTGACCTTATGCTGCTTGCCCGCAAGTTGGAGGGCAGGAAATGCAAAATACCCTTCTGGATCATGTCCACCCCGTGGCTGTACGATGTCGCCAAGAACCTCGGTTACGTAAGGATTTTCGAGGCTGCCGGCGCCCACCTTATGACAGGCACATGCATGGCTGCCATGGGAGGCGTACCGACAGGTGTCAAAAATATTGCCGTCGACTCCGCGAAACAGTCCTACTACATAACCGGCTGTTATCCTGACGATTCTCTTCAGGTATGCTACGGCTCCCAGGACAACTGTATTGACGCGGCCCTGACGGGCAGATGGCGTGGCGAGTGGAAATAAGACACCTTAACACAAATAGCGTGCTGATCAGCACGCTATTTGCCCGCCCCTGTACGGGAATGACACTACAAATTGCTTTTCTAGACTGCTAACAGTCAACCTGCTTTAATCTTTCTAAATTCCTCCGTCAGAATTGGCAATACTTCCGTGATGTCACCGACGATACCGTAATCGGCCATATTAAATATCGGCGCATCAGGATCTTTATTGATAGCGATGATAATATCTGATGACGACATCCCTGCCATATGCTGGATAGCGCCGGATATACCGCAGGCAAAGTAAATTTTGGGCCCTACGGTCTTTCCGGTCTGTCCAACCTGGTGTAAAACCGGCTTCCAGCCGGCATCCACGGCCGCGCGTGAGGCTCCTACAGCCCCACCCAGAACAGTTGCCAGTTCTTCCACCAGCGCAAAATTCTCCGGTTTACACAAACCACGCCCACCGGACACTATGATTTCAGCTTCTTCCAGGTTACAGGATGCTGTGCATACCTTTATCACTTCAACAAGCTTAGTGCGAATGTCTTGGACCTTCACAGTGTTAGCTGCCCGGATAATTTCACCGCTGCTTGCATAATCCGGCACCGGACGCTTAAATACAGAAGGACGGACCGTTCCCATCTGGGGCCGGTGTTCCGGACAGAGAATAGTAGCCATAATGTTGCCACCAAAGGCCGGACGAGTCCAGGCCACAAGGCCGGTGGCAGCGTCGATACCAAGTCCGGTGCAGTCGGCAGTCAGGCCGGTACCTACACGGCAGGCAATACGCGGCCCGAGGTCGCGCCCGTCGTTCGTCGCTCCCAGCAGGATGACCGAAGGTTTGTAGGAATTGATAAGTTCAGTAAAGGTTGCGGTGTAGCCATCAGTACTGTAGTGGGCAAGTTCAGGTGCTTCCACTAAGTAGACTTTATCGGCGCCGGCAGCAAAAACTTCTTTGGCCAGTTCTGCAATGTTATTGCCAATAAGTACCCCTGCCAGGTTTTGGCCCATGGCATCAGCCAGCTTGCGGCCTTCACCCAAAAGTTCCAGGCCGACATTACGCGGTTTGCCTGCCGATGTTTCAATATAAACCCAAACATCTTTGTATTCGGTTTTGTCCATAGACACCTGCTTGGCTTCTATTTCCCGCTGTATGGCTCCTACCGGGCAAGTATCGATACAGGCGCCGCACTGGGTACATGCTTCGGTGATGATGGCTTGGTCATCTTTTATTTCAATGGCCCCGAAAGGGCATACTGGTTCACAGGAGCCGCAGCCGACACATTCTTTTGTTACTGTTACTGCCATTGTATATTTCCCCCTCGTTACACAATCTTTGCGTCAGATAGTTTTCGGATTAGCTCGGCAACCGCTTCCCTTGCCGTATCTTTTTTTATGATTACACCCTGGGTACGCTGTGGCGGTGTGAATATCTTACCGACTTGCGTCGGTGATCCCTTAAGGCCGATCTTTTGTTCATCCACAGCAAGATCGCCAGCTGTCCAAACAGGAATCTCCATGCGGTTAGCCTTCATTGTTCCTTTAACAGTTGGAAACCGTGGTTCGTTAATAGATTTAACCACCGAGGCCAAAAGGGGTAACTTGACTTCGATGATTTCGTATCCATCCTCGTGCTCGCGTTCAACCCGGACGGTATTGTCTTCAACAACATCAATTTTGGCCACATAAGTCAGCTGGGCAATACCTAAATGCTCGGCCATTTCCGGCCCGACCTGGGCCGTATCCCCGTCAATAGCCTGCTTACCGCAAAAAATGATGTCGAAGGCACCAAGCTTTTTGACTGCCGCGGCCAAAGTGTAGCTGGTTGCTAACGTATCGGCCCCGCCGAAAGCTCTTTCACTGATAAGTACTGCCGAATCAGCGCCCATTGCCAGACACTCTTTTAAGGCCTCTTTGGCCTGCGGCGGTCCCATAGAGATAACGGTGACACTGCCCCCCTGCTTTTCTTTTAACTGCAAAGCCGCTTCCACGGCGTTTCTGTCAAAGGGATTGATGATACTTGGCACACCCTGGCGAATAAGTGTATTCGTCACCGGATCAATTTTTACTTCTGTGGTGTCAGGCACCTGCTTGACACAGACAATGATTTCCATTAGCTAGCCCCCTATTAAGTGTTACTCCGGAATATTAGACTATTTCAGAATATGACCGGCAATAACTATCCTTTGAATTTGATTTGTACCTTCGTAAATCTGAGTTATTTTCGCATCCCTCAGTAATCTTTCCACAGGGTATTCGCGTGAATAACCATAGCCGCCTAACACCTGAATAGCGTCCAGGGCCACCTTGACCGCTGTATCAGACGCAAAAGTCTTCGCTATAGCCGCCTCTTTTCCGAATGGCCGGCCGGCGTCTTTCAAAGCGGCGGCATTATAAACCAGAAGGCGGGCCGCTTCAATTTGGATAGCCATATCTGCGAGCATAAATGATATCGCCTGGAAAGACGCAATCGGTTTGCCAAATTGCTCACGAGTCTTAGCATATTTAACGGCCTCCTGATAAGCCGCTTCCGCTATACCCAAAGCCTGTGCACCGATACCAATCCTGCCGCTATCCAAAGCCGTCATCGCAATTTTAAAACCTTCTCCCTCTTTTCCCAGCAGGTTTTCTTGGGGAATGCGGCAATTATCCAGAATTATTTCGGTGGTCGAGGAAGCGCGAATGCCCATTTTTTCTTCTTTTTTGCCTACGGAAAAGCCGGGAGTAGCTTTCTCTACAATAAAGGCCGTGATTCCTTTTGTCCCTTTACTTCTGTCTATAGAAGCCAAGACGATAAAGGTTTCTGCCGCTGCACCATTAGTGATAAAACATTTTGTTCCGTTAAGGACATAGTGATCACCTTCTAAAGTGGCAGTGGTAGCGACTTTAGAGGCATCGGACCCAGCGTTAGGCTCAGTTAAAGCAAATGCTCCAATTTTTCTGCCGCTTGCCAGGTCCGGAATATATTTTTGTTTTTGTGCTTCAGTCCCAAAGTAATAAATAGGCAGAGTTCCTACAGACGTGTGAACAGCTAAAATGACGCCGGTGGCTGCACAAGCTTTAGATATTTCCTCTATAGCAATGATATAGCTAACCGCATCTGTCTCCATCCCTTCATATTGTTCAGGAATAGGTAAGCCCATTAGGCCGATTGCAGCCATCTTTTTGATATTGTCCCAGGGAAACTCTTCACTGTGGTCATAAGCTGCCGCTCTGGGAGCAATTTCTTTCTGCGCAAATTCTCTGACAAGCTTTTGTATATCTGCTTGTTCATTGTTTAAGACTAACATAGTTTTCTCCCCTTTTTTAGATTGTTTACCTTCAGTAAAATCCTGTACTGCCTCTGGGGCTAATACACATTCATTAATAAGTATCGCAATAAGCGTGCCATAGGGCATAAAAGAATGTAATTTTGAAATCCTTAATTGCCGGTACTTTCAGTTGACTATTAATTATAAAAAGCAATAAAGATACCTCCTGCTACTAAGCAAGCCCTAAGGCTTCATGCAAAATTGCACGATTATTAATGCAGTTTTGCATGGTTGCGATTGCAAACTCCTCCAAGTAGAACTTTTCCCCGGAAAGATAAGTTAGGGAACATTGTAAAGCAGCCCAGGCATGACAAAATGCAGGCCTGGCAACCTGCATTTTGCAATTAATGCAGGGTTGCCAGGCGTTTCAAATAAGTGTCTATTCGCCGCCCTTTAGCTTGGCTACTGCGCCGCCAACAACCATTTTTAAAACTTCTGACGCCCCCACACCAATATCAATTAACCGGCCGTCCCTGGCAATCCGCTCGATATCGTAATATTTCATATAACCATGTCCGCCAAAAATTTGGAGGGCCTTATGACAAGTCACATTAACGGTTTCAGCGACAAATAATTTGGCAACAGAACCCTCAAGGGAATAATCCTTGCCGTTGCTGCGTTTGGCGGCAGCATCATACACCAGCAATCTTGCTCCCTCAATTTTCACATGCATATCGGCCAGCATTTCCTGAACCGAAAAAAGGGCCGTGAGCGGTTTACCGAAAGCGGTCCGTTTATTGGCATACCCGGCGGCAGCAGCCAATGCCGCCTCAGCAATGCCCAATCCCATCGCGGCCATGCCTAAGCGGCCGGCAATCAGGGCGTACATAGCTACCTTGAAGCCTTCGTTTACTTTCCCGATCAGTGTACCCTCACCCAGAACGCAATCATTAAAATTCAAACCAGTGGTAACAGAACTTCTGCAGCCCATCTTTCCTTCCGGTTCGCCGATCGTAAAACCGGGAGTTCCTTTTTCTACAATAAACATGCTAATGCCTTTGGCACCGGCTTCGGGATCGGTTTTAAAGCCGATTAAATAAATATCCGCTAGCCCGCCGTTAGTGCAAAACCACTTGGGTCCCTCGGCAATCCACCCGCGATCCGTCTTCTTTGCGGCAGCTCGTATTGCAGCAGCATCTGACCCGGCCTGAAATTCACTGACACAGAAAGCCCCAACTTTTTCCCCTTTCAGCAGACTGGGAAGGTATTTCTGCTTCTGCTCATCGCTGCCATATTTCAGGATTATATCAGCAACCATCCAGTGAACATGTACTGTCAAAGCTACGCCGGCGCTCACTTTGCCAAATTCTTCGATAACTTTATATGCTGTTAACGCATCACAGTCTTTACCGCCGTATTCAGCCGGATAATTTATGCCAAGGAATCCAGCCTGCCCCATTTCGCTTAAGAATTCTTGCGGGAATCTACCAGCCTCGTCCAATTGCTTGGCAATAGGCGTAAGCCGAGTTTTGCAAAAGTCCCGGGCATTTGTTAACATAGCTGTATTTTTCGTTTGCATTTTCTTCACTCCAATCAATTATTTCAAAACATTGCTTGAGGACCTAAATCACCGTTCTGGCATTAGGCCATTTAAAGAGCAGCAGATTTTTGCTCCCCTATCACCGGCGGCTTAGGTGCCTTGAATGTCATTGCCATAATTGCGCCTATTAGGCAAAGGCTGCCGCTAATAATAAACGCCAGATAATATTCCCCACCGGAAAACTCTTTAACCCATGCCGCCATTATCGGACCTATAATGCCGCCAACAGCGTAGGCTAACAGTATCAGGCCGTAATTAACCCCGACATATTTAGGGCCAAAAGTGTCTGCCGTAATGGAAGGGAATACGCCCACCGTACCGCCAAAACAAAATCCTATTATCGACACGCCTAATGCATACAGCCAATATGAAGATAGATAATTCATTGAAAACATAGCTATAGCACTAAGCACAAACATCGCGAATATTGATTTAAGACGCCCCAGTTTATCAGAGACCGCCCCCCAGAAAAGCCGCCCTACAGAGTTAAATAACCCTAAAAGACTGACAATAGTAGTCGCCTCAGCCGGTGTTAAGTTGGCCACCTTTTGCCCGATAGGAGAAGCATGCGCAATGATGATTAAAGCACAGACATTGGCAAAAGTATACATAATGAATAAGAAGTAATAATGAGGTGTGCCCAACATTTCCCGGGGGGTAAAGTCATACTTACTCGGCCCCGCTTGACCGGCTTTAACAGGTGGAGGCGTCCATCCTGGCGGGGTGTAACCATCCGGCGCAGCTTTAATTAACAAAGCACCTAAAATTACACCGACAAATATCATTATCCCCAATATGGAGAACGTATCCATAACTCCCACTTTTGTCATTAAGTAATATCCGACCTGCGTAAATAAAACAGAGCCAAAGCCTAAACTGCCTACAGCCAAACCGGTTATCAAACCGCGTTTGTCAGGAAACCATTTGACAAGAGTTGCAATGGGTACACCGTAAGCAACGCCTACACCGCCACCAGTCAGAAAACCATACCCCAGCCACAGCATCCAAAGGCTGGAAGTTTTGCTGGTGATGTACATGCCGGTTAAAACCATAACGCCGCCGAGAATAGCTACTTTCCGTACGCCCATCTTGGGCGTTAAATATCCGCCGGCTATCATCATGATTGGTATCATAGCCAAGTTAATGGTAAACGCCAGAGATACGTCACTTGTAGACCACCCAAACATTTTTTCTATAGGTGTGCGAAAAATACTCCATATATATACAACACCTAAACATAACTGAAGCAACACTGCACCATACACACAATGCCAGCGGTTATAATTAGTTTCTGTCATATAAACCCTCCTGCTTTTGCGAAATGATTCTTGCAAAGATAATTCTCTTACTTTCCTGCAAAATTGGCTTTGCGCTTTTCAACAAATGCCTGCATTCCCTCTTTTTGGTCAATGGTTGCAAAACAAAGACCAAAAATTTCTGCTTCATACGCTGTGGCCGAATCCAAAGCCATATCCATACCTTCGTTCACAGCCGCTTTGCATAGCTGAACGGCGACCGGAGCATGGGAGACTATCTTATTAGCCATTGCTATGGCAATTTCCATGAGTGATGCGACCGGCACCACCCGATTGACAAGCCCCAGCCGGTAAGCTTCCAATGCATCAATCTGATCGCCGACAAACAGCAATTCTTTGGCAATCCCTTTGCCCACAAGCCGGGGCAATCGCTGAGTTCCGCCAAAGCCCGGTGTTACTCCCAGCATAACTTCCGGTTGACCGAATTTAGCCTTTTCCGATGCAATACGGATGTCGCAGGCCATTGCCAATTCACAGCCGCCCCCCAGCGCAAATCCGTGTATCGCCGCAATAACTGGTTGTGGGAGGTTTTCAAGCTTATTAAATACCATCTGCCCCAGTTTACCAAAGCTTCTTGCTTCCATAGCGGACATTGATTGCATTTCAGTAATGTCTGCACCGGCAACGAAAGCTTTCTCGCCCCCGCCGCGGATGATTACGGCTTTCACGGCAGAGTCGCTGGCAATAGCCGTCAACAGGGAATCAAGTTCACGCAAGGTAGCGGCATTTAAAGCATTTAAAGCCTTAGGTCTATTCATGGTTATAATACCTATGCTGTCTGACTTCTCATAGAGTAAATTTTCCACTTGCTTCCCCCTCATTACTACTTGGTAGGCAGGCACCGCAACTTTCTCCTGCCCTTATCGCAACGGTCCGGGTAGCTGCAGTGCCATTACCTTTATTCTGATGTATAAGAAATAATCATATTATTAAATTGTCAGGTTCATAACGGCATCTGTGAATATTCTCGGGTCCATTGTTTTGAGTTCTTTCGATACAATGGGCTGAAAAGCCATCTTTGCGAGTATATGCTGTTCAAGGTCAACACCTGGTGCAATTTCAATTAGCTCCACACCGGCAGGGGTAAGTTTAAACACAGCTCTTTCCGTTACATATAGGATGTTTTTACCCGTTTCATTGGCATATTCGCCACTAAAAGTGATCTGTTCAACCTTTTCAACAAATTTTGAAGCCTTGCCGTCTTCAATAATATTTAGTTTTCCATCTTTTATTTCGGTCTTGGTTTTTCCGGCCATAAAGGTGCCTACAAATACAATATTTTGTGTGCTTTGAGTAATGTTGACAAAGCCGCCCGGGCCTACCGTTCTGCCGGCAAATTTACTTACGTTAACATTGCCCTGTTTGTCGATCTCAGCTGCACCAAGGACGGAAAGATCGATACCGCCGCCGTCATAAAAGATAAACATATCAGCATGTGAGATTATCGCTTCTACGTTGGTAGAAGCAGTGATTGCCAAGCCGCTTTGCGGGACACCACCAAAAGAACCGGCCTCAATCGTAAGGTTGATTTTGGAAGAAAATCCTTCTTCTGCGGCAACAGCGGCAACAGCCTCCGGCATGCCAATCCCTAAATTCACAAGGGCGCCTTCTTTCAGTTCAAGTGCCGCCCGTCGTCCGCAAATTTTCCTTTCCGACAGTCCCATGGACGCTATTTGATCAAGCGGTAATCTTGTCTCCCCGCACCACTCAGGATGGAATTCAGGGATCGCATAGAATTGTCTGCGGCCGACTTCACTTGCCAAAACAATATGGTCAACCAAAACACCCGGTACAACAACATCGTGAGGTTTAATGGTATGCGCTTCAGTCAGTCGTTCTACCTGCGCAATGACTATGCCGCCGCTGTTTTTTGTAGCCAGAGCTAATTCCAGCGAACTAAGCCGTACCGCTTCCTTTTCAATAGAAAGGTTTCCGTCTACGTCGGCTGTTGTTGCCTTGATAAAACAAACATTGACCGGAAAAGATTTATACAGCAGATAATCCTTATCTTTAATTTTCAGCACTTCTACAACTTGTTCTTCTTCACTGAGGTCATATGCCGCCTGATTGGCTTTGCACCCTTCAACCCTTGGATCTGCATAGGTTTTGAGGCCCACGCTGGTAATAACTCCGGGCCTTTTTGCGCCGATTGCACGGGTAAGCTGGGTTAAGACACCCTGCGGAACTACAAATGTGGGAAATTTGTTTTCGGTGATTAACGGGAAAAGCTTAGGTGATGTGCCAATATGTCCACAAATGAGTTTGCCTATAAGACCTTCCTGGGCAAACATATTCATCCCGCCGTCCTTACCGTCGCCGATGCCGGACACATGAAAAACAGTAATGCCTTTAGGAGACTGTGTTTCCAGGTACTTGTCCCGTACTGCCGCCATAAGATCTACTGGCGTGGAAGCTGTAATAATGCCTTGAATCCCTAGTGTGTCACCGTCTTTTATGAGATTCGCGGCTGCCTTCGCTGAAATGACCTTACTTTTACCCATAATTTTTTCCTCCCCTTCATAGTTAAAGATAAATCCGCTTTTAGCACCTGTATTGCTTTCATTGCTTTCATTGCTTATAGGCCGCACTTCCTTTCTCTATTACCCTTATAATTCTACCTTTGGTATAGGTAGCTGGGAACACTGGTTACAGAATCTCATTTGCGGGTCTCTAAGAAGTAAATTGAATTACTATACTATTTATTATAGGTATAAAATCCCCGGCCTGATTTCGCACCTAATCTGCCAGCTTTCACATACTGGCGTAATAATGGGCATGGTCTGTATTTGCTATCCTTAAAGCCTTCATAAAGAACTTCCATAATATAAAGGCAAGTGTCAAGTCCGATCAGGTCAGCCAATGCTAACGGCCCCATGGGATGATTCATTCCCAGTTTCATTACTTTATCGATGGCTTCTGGTTTGCCAACACCTTCGTATAAACAGAAGACCGCTTCATTAATCATCGGCATCAGTACCCGGTTGGAAACAAAACCCGGTGCATCGTTCACTTCTACCGGCTCTTTACCGAACTTAATGCTCATCTCTTCTATGCGCTTATAAACCTCGTCAGTTGTTTCAAGTCCGCGGATAATTTCCACCAATTTCATTACCGGTACCGGATTCATAAAATGCATGCCTATGACTTTGTCAGGTCGCTTTGTTACACTAGCAAGCTCGGTAATCGGCAGTGACGAAGTATTGGTGGCAAGAATTGTATGCGCGGGACAAATCTTGTCCAGTTTTTGAAAGATCTCCCGTTTTATCTCAAGGTTTTCCATTGCTGCCTCAATAACGACATCACAGCCAGCTGCATCGTCGAGTGAAAGGCTTGCGCTGATATTAGCCAGAATCGCATCTTTTTCCTGACTGGATTTTCTGCCTTTCGCAACATCCTTTGCCAAGTTAGTTTCTATCCGGTTGAGGCCACGGGCTACAAATTCCTGCTTAATGTCGTTAAGCAAAACTTTAACGCCTGCCTGTGCTGCGACCTGAGCAATCCCGGACCCCATCTGCCCGGCGCCAACTACCATAATCCTGTTAATTTTCATAGTAAAGAACCCCTCTCAGATAATTAATAATCGCATCTTACTAAAATAGCATCACCTTGTGCGGCGCCACTGCAGATGGCTGCTATGCCGTACTTAAGACCGCGTCGGCGCATTTCATAAACAAGCGTCATGATGACGCGAGCCCCGGATGCTCCAATCGGATGTCCGTAAGCTATAGCACCGCCATTTACATTGACTTTTTTCGGATCCCAGCCAACAATTTTACCACTGACTAAAGCCACAGCTGCAAAAGCTTCATTGACTTCTATCAAATCTATATCAGCGATGGACATTTTTATTTTTTTCAATAATTTATTGATGGCATTCCCGGGCGCACTGGCAATATGGGCGGCCTCTTCTGCCACCATGGCGTGGCCGACGATAGTGGCAAGCGGTTTGACATTCATAGCTTCAGCCCGCGCCTTAGACATCAGCATCATGGCTGAACCTGCATCATTTGTGCCAGGAGCATTACCGGCGGTAACTGTGTTGTCTTTGGTAAAAAGTGCAGGTAAATTGGCCAGCGTCTCTATTGTAGTATCCGGTCTTGGAGATTCATCTTTATCAAAGATACTTTCACCTTTTTTGTTACGAATCACTACCGGGACAATTTCGTCCTTTAATACCCCGCTGGCCATAGCCTTACTTGCCAGTTGCTGGCTTCTCAGTGCCCACTCGTCCTGCTCCTCGCGTGAAATACCGTACTCTCCGGCAACTACGCCGCCATGAACTGCCATGTGCCGGTCATAAACAGCGCACCACAGTCCGTCGTGAACCATAAGATCAATCATATTGGAGTTAAACATACGTTGTCCCCACCGCTGACTGCGACTAGCATATGGCGCATTACTCATGCTCTCCATGCCACCGGCAATAACAATCTCAGCATCACCGGCACGTATTATCTGGTCAGCCAGCGTGACCGCCCGAAAACTGGAAGCGCAAACTTTATTTAAGGTTTCCGAAGGTACCGCTAGCGGCAATCCAGCCTTGATGGTTGCCTGCCTGGACGGGATTTGCCCGCATCCGGCCTGCAGAACCTGTCCCATAATAACTAAGTCTATCTCTTCGCCGCGAACACCGGCCCGGCTCACTGTCTCCTTAATCGCAATACTGCCAAGGTCGACAGCAGAAAAATCTTTTAACGCACCCCCAAACTTACCGATAGGTGTACGTGCTGCACTTACTATAACTGTTTCTGTCATTGTTTACCCCCTGATTGATAATTTGATGTATTGAACTGTGAGTAATGACTGATCATTTCTGAGGCCTCCTTCAGGAAATGACCATATTCTCTTCGACCTTATATAAAGCAAGAAAGATGCCAGCTAGCATCTTTCTTGCTAAATTTACGGTTAGTAAATTGCTTAAGCCCTCGTACTTTCAGAAAAATCAACTATTGGAAGGCACAAAAATAATTTAAAGATTTTTGAACCGTTGCAAATTACGCTCTCTTCAGTCAGAAGCAAAAAGAAACCGGCATGCAAAAATGCCGGTTTCTTTCATGCAACTTTGCATGTCGCCCTTATTTTTGCATGTCAGCATTGTTCCTGGCAATGGCTAATGAATTATTACGCCTACTGCGCTTCCTGGTAATGGTTGATTCGTCGACACCTAAGCTCTTGGCCGCCTCTTTAACTGAACCATAAAATGATATCGCTTCTTCGATAATTCGACCTTCCAGATTAGTGATTACGCCTTTAAGGGAGTCCCCGGGGCTCCATAGAGTTACAGCTTCCTGTCGGCCTTGCCCTGCATCGTTAATTATCTCGCCAGCCGACGATACCAGTGGTTTGCGATCTTCCCTTAATTGCGGTGGCAGGTGCCGGGGCTCAATGATGTCTTCCTGAGTTAAAACCACAAGCCGTTCGACTACATTCATAAGTTCGCGGATGTTTCCCGGCCACTCATAATTTAATAGGATTTCTAGAGTTTCCGGTACAAAGACCTTAGTCCGTTTATGCATTTGATTGCTTTGTTCTAAAAAGTGAGCCAGTAACGGAGTGATATCCTCTTTTCTCTCACGCAAAGCAGGAATAGTGATTGGAATTACATTCAGCCGAAAATAAAGATCAGGCCTGAATTTCCCTTCTGCGATTAACTGCTCAAGATTTTGGTTGGTGGCTGACAGAACGCGGACATCGGCCTCAATCATTTTAGTTCCGCCAACACGGTAAAACTTCTTCTCCTGTAAGACGTTAAGAAGCTTTGCCTGCAGTGGAAAAGACATGTCACCGATCTCGTCAAGCAGGATTGTACCTTTTTTAGCGATCTCAAACAGGCCAACCTTTGCTTTCTTGGCGCCAGTAAAAGCACCAGTCTCATATCCGAATAATTCCGATTCAAGCAAGGCTTCCGGGATAGCGCTGCAATTGATATGAACAAAACTACCCGTGTTATTCCTCTCGCTTAAAGAATGGATATACTTTGCCAGAGCGGTCTTGCCGACCCCGGACTCGCCCATCATAAGTAAAGGCAGATCGGTATCAGCCACTTTTTTTACCAGTTCATATACGTCATCCATTATCCGGCTTCGATGTAATTCCAAATTCAGACTGCTCTCAGAAGTAATCTTAGCATTAAATTCACGCTGATAATGTTTCGCAATAGCCTCTGCGGACCTAAGCTTTTCATATAAATCCTTAATTTCCGTGATATCACGCACATTTGACAGTACACGAATAATATTTCCCTGTTTATCAAAAAGGGGTTTGCTTGAGACAACTGTTTCCTTACCATGCGAAAATTTTACTACCGAACTCTCAACTCGCTTGCGTTCAATAGCATACATCATAGAACACTCCGGCAGAAGTCCTTGTTTACTCAATTCGTAGACAGACTTTCTGAGAACATCATTTTCCTGTAGGCCGGAGACCAGAGAAAACGCATGATTGATTGCCCGCACAATCCCATCACCGTTGGTAATGATAATTCCGTCATTTGAGTTATCAATAAATGGCTGGAGCCGTATAAGCGAATCTTCAACCTCACACCAAAGATGCGTAATGTTACGATATTCCTCCACATTTTTAAATAACAGATACGTATAGCCAGCTTGTTGCTTATCCGGAATAATCTCCATTAGTACTTTGTCATATTGTGATGTCTTCACAACTCTGGACTTTACAGCTCCGTGAAGCCATTCCTCCCGAAACCAGGAAAATGCCTTATGAATTTCCTGCCCGACTATTGGCTCTGTAAAATAATATTTGGCCTTTTCATTAATGGCCTGAATGCAACCGTAGCTATCCGTATACACCACTGCCCAGGATTCAAAACTAAACGAACCGTCCAAACAGGTTGTTGTCATTTCGTTCCCCCCAGAGAAATATATATTACTCAACGAAATACCCGCTTCTACTAAATAATATGCAATATTTACGCCAACATATTTAGTTGAAAGTGCAAACCTACAATTTTCTTCAATTTATTATACCGTCTTATAACATCACCCTGCAACAACGTCATTTCTAATTAGTGTCGGTACAGTCAGCATTTCCTGCCGAAACTGACAACCACTGCAGCCGCACATTCATGTCCCCGTCAGCCAGCGATCTCCAGATGGCAACGCGGTTATTGAAGTACTCCGCCAACGCGATTTATCGCTACGTTAAAGCCGACCCCCAAGGCCAAAGTACAGATGCCAATAATAAGGCTTGACAGTGTCATCGTATGAATCCTGTTTTTAAAACCGCCCCAGGAAGCCATAATAACACCACCCAGCATCATGCTTAGCGAAAAAGTCGATTGCCGTCAGGCGCCAAACATCATTGCCAAAGCTCCGTGTAACCTGCAGGGGCGTTAAAAATGCAACCGGGGCAGCAAAAAAAAAGGAAGAATGCACAAAATAAAAAGAAGGTTTTAACATACTCATGCTTGGCAATATAAGTAAAGCCTTCGCGCATATCGCGGAAATAACTCGTAGTCTGCTTTTCCAGGGCTTTTGCATGCAGAGGCACATGCAAAAAATCAAATAATACCAAAACCGCTGTAGTGTTGCTGCCGCAATCATACAATCTGACAGAATAATGAGCGTTTTTCTATTATAGCGGTCAGCCCAAACCCCTGCAAACGGGGAAAGAAAAAAGGTCGGCAAAAAGCTGCAAACTATGGATATGCTCATCATAATCCCCGACTGGGTTTTTAAAGTTATATACCACATAATTGCATACTGAACTAAAGACGACCCAAAGAGCGATATAGTCTGGCTGCCTAAAAAGAGGATAATATTCTTTTTCCAGTTAATTACTCTTACTGCTAAATGCCTGCTCCTCGTATAAATTATTTTAGTGGTCATTGCAAGCCCTGTTTTAAATATAGCTTTTATAGCATACCCACATAAGTAAATCTCTCATTCCGCCTTATCCTAACACACTAAAAGCCTCAATCCCGTTCTGGAAAAATTACGCTCTCCTTCTGTGATTGAGATCACGTTGCACCATTTCGAAACTCAATTTTTAGCAGAAATAACAGATCAAAACAATTGACATGAAACCTATTAGCTAGGCTTTCCCGATAAAAGAACCGCCTTAGTGAACGATAATATCTCATGGCTTGGTGGCTAACTCTTTCGCTCTATGTCAATCAACGTTTTAACTATCCATCTTGACAGCACTCCCATAACGATATAAATAGGGAAAGAATACCAGTACAACCATTTAATAAGGATGTAAAACCCGAAATATACAACAATTGGTTCGGCTACGAATGAAAATACCGTTGATAGGACAACTAACGCCCTCAAAAAACTCTTCCAGGTTGAGAAATATTGGTATACCAGCATAAAGATAATTGGCAGCATCGTATAATCTATCGAAGTGAGCCGGGGAAGTATTGGGATAACTTCTACCGGATAACTCCATAAGGAGAGCACGAAGCCAATTTCGTCCAGCGTAATCGTAAAAATCATGATAATTACCCCGAACAGGGTAACTTCGAGAATCCTCTTTTTATCGACTAATTTATACCAAATAAACCAAGGGACAATCAGTAATATAATAAGAACCCACCATCGCCAGGTACCAATATACTGGCCCAGGAAATTCTCAATTCGAGCTCGGGTTAATTGACGCATCATTTCTGCAATTTGTTCGTTAGACAAATAATTTACCATTCCCAGATTCCTCCCCCTAAAATCTTTTGAAATTATGTCCTGTTAGGTGAATTTTCCCCTTTGCCGAGGTAAATATTTGGACTGGAAATGGTTGCATAAAATTAAATCTATATTTAGGCATTTCACTACATTAATGTTTCAATATATTGCAACTTATATCATTATTATTGAAATATGTATAACTACTGCTCCACTATAACGAAATATGAGATAGGGGAGCTACGTGCCAGATAACTTTACTATGAAAACATCTCCTATGTGCCAGAAAAAAAGGGCACACAAATACAAGCCCTTATAGTCTAGGCCCAAAAATTTATGGTAATGTAGGCAATTAGGCCGTAGCTCTTGCGGTAGCGAGAGATTTCCCGCAGTTCCCGTTGTTCACGGTCTGGAATATAGCTTGCTTTTAGTAATCCATGTCGGAGAAGATCCGCAATCCATTCTGCATCTTTGACGTCGGTCTTACGACCAGGTAAAGATTTCATGTGCGGGGCGTTGACTACCGTTGAAAAGATGGACAGTGTCGAGTATTTGTCTTATCCAATGCAGCTGTACTTAAAATAAACCGGCGATAGGAGCAGGATTAGCCGTTCAAGGGGGCGACAGCTTCCTCCTGCCGAAAAAATTATGTGAATTTATACCTTTTACACTGTTTACCAGCCATATCCACTGAAACATACACCATTTCCCCACAGCCCTTACATCAAGATTCCAGCTGGTCTCAAGGGCTGTGTTTTCTTTGCAGCAGAACTGCACACTAAATTGTATGTACAGACCCTTATGAAAAATATTGACAAAAAAGGAACGTCCTCTATCGTCCTATCGTCGTAAATAAATTCTTTTTGCAAAAGGAGATTTGTATGGGCAGAAGAAGACAATTAAAGATGAAAAAAGTCGAACTGGAGCACCTTGAGCAGTACAATCAACTGCTGCGGTATGTTTTTCAAGTAACTGATGACGCTCTGCGCAAGGTTGGCTGGGAAGAACGGGATATAGTACATGACAAATTACCGTCTTTGGAACAGGCCGATGTTTGGGGCTGGTTTGACGGCGATAAACTAGTGTCTCAGGCGGCGGTTTATCCGTTTCAGGTAAGGATTTTTAATAAAACCTACGCCATGGGCGGCCTTACCGGTGTCGGTACTTTTCCGGAATACTCAAATCAGGGTTTGATGCACAAATTGCTGTATCAGGCCTTGGAAAAGATGAGGGAGAAAAAGCAGTCTATTTCTTACCTGTATCCCTACTCCATTCCCTATTATCGCCGCAAGGGCTGGGAGATCATTTCTGATAAAATATTTTTCGAAGTGAAGGATTATCAACTGCCGAAAAACAAACAGGTTCCCGGCGAAGTCGAGCGGGTAGGCATCAAAAGTAATGATGTAAAACAAGCGTATGCAAGGTTCGCCCTGCAAACCCATGGGGCCATGCTGCGCGGTGATTTGGCCTGGAATGAATACTGGCGGTGGGATCTGGATGACCTGATGGCCGCTGTTTATTACAATGATGACCGGCAGCCGGACGGCTATGTTCTTTACTGGATCGCGGACGAAATTTTCCACATTAAGGATATGATATTTGTAAATGAAGAAGCCCGCAGCGGGCTCTGGAATTTTATCAGCGCCCACTTTTCCATGATTGCCAAGGTCGTAGGCAATATTCATACAGATGAGCCGCTGGCGTTTTTACTGGAAGACGCTGATATCAGGGAATTTATCTCCCCTTACTACATGGCCCGCATCGTGGACTTAATAGTCCGCAATTGCTGCCTGCATTTCGTCTCATCGCCGTCACGCTACTCAGTTTACCTCTAATACTTTTTTTGCCATTTGCTCATATTCATCAAGTCCCGATATTGTGGCAAACTCGGCAATCGCAACTGGGTAAGCAGCGGTTAGCTCAATGATATGTGCTTTCATTTTTGGCCAAAAATATCCGCCTGATTGCTTGTATGCCTCAATCAGCAAATCAAGTCCCGCTTCGCCAAATGTCCTGTAATAAGCAACAAAGTCATTCGACATATCTGTTACTTTTGCTTCAGTCCAATCTATCAAGCCCGTTACCTTTGCATCTTTATCAATCAAAATATGACCGGCATGTACATCGCCATGAATAAAACCCGTTTCTTTAGGCCAAATGTCATTATCATTCAGCCAAGTCTGCCATCGACGCCACAAGGCTTCACCCACTCCATACTTTTCTTTCACGGTATCCATACGCCTTTTCATCGATTGACGTGCTTCTGCCGGCGTATGGACAAGCATTCCCGCTTCAATGGCTCTTTCCTTGGGAATACGGTGTAAAGCTGCCAGTGCTTTTCCAAGGGTCTGATGAAAAATCGCAGGCACATTATTTATATCAATTTCCCATACATATGCCTGTTTTTCAGGATCTATCGTGCCTGCGGGAACACCATTTAACTTCTTGTAGGCAATTAGTTCCTCCGTATAAATCGACCAGTTTGGAGACTGAAAAATGCTGATACCTTGGTTTACAATGTCTAATATATTCTTCTCTATCTTTGTTCGAGGAATGACATCCTGTCGCCGGGGAAATCGTAATACCCACTCATTGCCGCAATGGTCAGTGGCAAACACAACCTGGAAATCGAGACCCGATTCGTTAAATACCAACGTATCATCTTTTAATTTTATATTATATTTCTCCACAGTATCTATTACTTGCTCTTTGGTTTTTCCCATCCATGCCCACATCCTCATTATCCGAAATAGCTGCGCAGATAATCTGCTCGGCAGCGGTCTGCATCCATAATACAGCAATTGTTATTTATCCCTTTTTTCCTCCCAAAGTCGTGTGCGTTCCTCAACACTCACTTCTTTATGCACTTGATGCAGCATCCATTGATAGCCGAAAGCATCTATAAACATAGCATTTGACACTCCGTAATCAGGCAATTCAGTCAGTGGCTGCAGCTCTGTACAGCCCGCGCTGACAGCCTTTGAAAATGTTTCCTTGATGTCAGGGACGATGATGTTAAACCAAATTGATTTGGGTTCCTCCAGGTTTGGCGCTTTTAAGCCGAAGTTGGGATTTTCATCCAACATATGAAAGCGTACTCCATATAGGGTAAAAATGACTTCATTTTCACCTTGCGGAAAATTTGTAACCTCAACACGCTGGAGATCAAAGATTTTTTCGTATAATTTTAATGCTTGCAAGCTGTCTGTAATAACCATATCAATTTCTACGCCAACCATTTTGAACACTCCGCCTTTTATAGATTAACAATGTTGAGCTTTCCCCGCCGCCCTGAGCTGTCAATGAGTACCTGGTCAGGACTGTTAGGCTACTCTTACTGAACTTGACAGTGAAGCGTGGCTTTGTAGTAATATTATGCATCTATATAGAAATCTGAATCCTATTTCTTCATTCTATTGGCTATCAACCCGCACGCCGCTTTCATCAGAGCCTGCGGTGTGGTATTCATACCAAATATACAGGATCAGGGCTATTATTCCCCCTGCCGTGGAATAAAGGTACATGGTCGCATAACCTACAGTCTGGGCAATTAACCCCAGGAGCATCGCCCCGGTACCGATGCCGAAATCAGCCCCTAGCGTCAGTGTCGCGGTAGCCGTTCCCCGGCGCTGAGGATCAACAACAGTAATGGCCATCGCCTGCAGTGTCGGTTGTGTGGCCCCGAAACCCAAGCCCATAAATATCCCGCTGACCAAAAAAAGAGCAGGATGATGGGACAAGCCAAGGATTAGCATAGATAGGGTAACAAGCAGAAGCCCCGGCACCATTACTACCCGCAAACCCAATCGATCATAAAGCATACCGGCAATCGGGCGTACCACTATTACCGCAACAGCAAATACACTAAAATACACCCCTGGATTGCTTATTCCTCGCTCCAGCGCATAAAGGGTCATAAAGGCCACAATTCCCCCATAAATAGTAGTGCAGCAAAAGCTAATTGCCGCAAAGGGTAAAGCAGCCGGTTCAATTAAGCTGCCTCGCGGCCCGGCGGCTTGTACAGGACGATAGCGGATACTGTATGCCAGCACCAGACCAAGCAGCGCCCAAAGCCCGGCTAGATTAAAAAGGATAGGAAACCCCCATTGTACGCCGATAAACACTCCCGCCGCCGGTCCTATCGTCATGCCAGGGTGTTCGACAGGCCAAAGAAACCCATACCCTCTCCCCGGCGCGAGGCCGGAATAATGTCTGCGGCTACATTTAGACCTTTTTGGCATTGGTCTCATACTGACTTCTGCTATAAAAAAAACAGAGGCTGTATCCCTTCAGGGATACAGCCTCTAGCAATATTACTAGTCAATTGCACCTAATTTTATTATATATTTGTAGTTTCTGTCAAACCTTATCTTAAAAAATTCTCGCGATGGCCGAAAAAACTGGCAACGCAGAGGGAATCACGCAAACCATCATCCGGATATGAAGGATAGTATCCAACTTATCTTTGCCAATTTTGTATCTCTATAATATTGCCCTCTGGGTCGCATGCATACACTACCGTCAAAGTCCCAAGCTCGCCATAGTCGCGGCTGACTAACTCGCCAAGCTGTTCGCCGCCATGCTCTATAATCCTTTTTAAGGTAATTTCAACAAAATCCACAGAAAAAGCCAAATGACCGCTAACCTGAAATCAACCCTTGCCCAGCTTCGATATTGCTTCATATAATCATCGCCTCTTGCGTAGCAGGTCTTTTGAACATTTTTTCTCTCCTTTACATCTGATTGCTGTTTCTCGGTAAATAATAAAATCAGAAATTGCTTGCCGACCGTCACAAATTCATCAACCTCATCGCCCTCCCTGTGACCTTGTTGCTCGCAGTAACCAAACCGGCCATTTTTATTTAGGGTCATCTTATTTATGTTATTATATATTCTGAAGTTAACTCTAGGTCAAGAGAAAAATAAGTAAAAATGCAAAATTCACGCGCGCCACTGGCTCAAGCCGGTAATAAAAAGGCTACCGCCGCTGGTGGCGGCAGTAGCCTTTTTTTCCTTATTCTCTTGTCGCCGCAACCTGGGTTACCGCTTTGTCCTCCCTGTGAGCCAACCATTTATATGACTCTAATCTTGCCTTCGCATCCTGCTCCGTCTTGGCAAATAACGCTTCAGCCAGGTCAGGGAATTGCTTTTTCAAGGACGAGTAACGTACTTCCCCCAGCAGGAACTCCCTAAAGTTCATTGTTGGCTCTTTTGAATCCAGCATAAATGGATTTTTACCGGCTGCCTGCAGTTGCGGGTTATATCTGTATAATGCCCAGTAGCCGCTGTCAACAGCCCGTTTTGCTTCTAATTGACTGCAACCCATCCCCACTTTCAGGCCATGATTGATGCAGGGAGCATAGGCGATTATCAAGGACGGTCCCGGGTAAGCTTCCGCTTCGGCAATGGCTTTAAGGGTTTGATTTTTATCGGCCCCCATGGCGATTTGGGCAACATAAACATAACCGTAGCTCATGGCAATCAGGCCCAAATCTTTTTTCTTGGTTTGCTTGCCACTGGCAGCGAATTTAGCAATCGCGGCGGCCGGCGTGGCTTTGGAGGACTGTCCGCCGGTATTGGAGTAAACCTCTGTATCCAATACCAGCACATTAACGTTCTCACCCGACGCTAACACATGATCCAAGCCGCCAAAGCCAATATCATAAGCCCAGCCGTCACCCCCGAAAATCCATTGGGACCGTTTCACTAAAAAGTCTCTGTTTTCATAGATTTCATTGAGTAAAACGTTATCCGCTTTTATTGCTTCGAGACAAACAATTAATTTGTCAGCCCGGCTTCTTGTACCTTCACTTTTGTCTTTGTTCGCCAGCCAGTCTTCACAAGCCGCGTTAAACTTGTCGCCATAATTGAGTTCCAGGGCGGCCTGAACAGCAATAGCCAACTTTGCTCTAATCTGCTGCCCACCGATGAACATCCCCAGACCATATTCGGCGTTATCCTCAAACAGCGAATTCCCCCAGGCCGGACCATGCCCGCGATGGTTTGTGGTATAAGGGACTGACGGCGCACTGCCTGCGTACACAGAGGAACAGCCCGTGGCATTGGCAACCATCATTCTTTCGCCAAATAACTGTGTTACTAATTTTGTGTAGGGAGTTTGGCCACAACCGGCACAGGCACCGGAGAATTCCAGGAGCGGTTGCTCAAATTGGCTGCCTTTTACCGTAGACGGACTCATGGGGTTGGCTTTCGGGGACACTGCCAGGGCATAATTCCATACGCTGTCTTGCGCAAGCTGCGAAGCAAGCGGCTTCATAACTAAAGCCTTTTCCTTGGCCGGACAAACCTGGGCGCAATTGCCGCAGCCTGTGCAGTCGTACGGTGAAACAGCCATGGTGAAATATAAATCTTTCTTGCCTGGATAGTTTTTAGCGGCTAAGCCTGCCGGTGCCTTCTTTACCTCCGCCTCTGTCAGGAGTATCGGTCTGATAGCAGCATGAGGGCAGACATAGGCGCATTGGTTGCACTGAATGCAGTGCTCACTCAGCCAACAGGGAACCGCAATGGCAATGCCGCGTTTTTCAAAAGCCGCTGTCCCTAGCGGGAAGGTCCCGTCTTCCATACCGACAAACGCGCTTACCGGCAGTTGGTCGCCTTCTTGCCGGTTCATAGGCGCCAAAATATTGCCGATAAAGGCCGGCACTTCTTTCTCAGGAGCAGATTCAGGCCTGGCACTGCCCCACGTTGCCGGCACGTTGACCTTCTTAATGCCGGTTATCCCTTGATCAATGGCGGCGTGATTGATAGCAACAACTTTTTCGCCTTTGTTGCCGTAGGATTTCACAACCGCAGCTTTTAGGTAAGCAACGGCTTGATCTACGGGAATAATACCGGTGATCTGAAAAAACGCCGACTGCATAATCATGTTGATTCTGCCGCCAAGGCCTAACGCCTGCGCTATGTCAACGGCATCAATCGTGTAGAAGCTGATATTGTTGGCGAATATATATTGTTTCATATCGGCGGGCAGCTTATCGTCTAACTCCTCCTCGCTCCAGGAGCAATTGAGCAGGAAACTGCCGCCTTGCTTAAGACCTGCAAGTATATTATATTTATCCACATAAGATTGATTATGACAAGCAATAAAGTCAGCATTGTTAATGAGATACGGAGATTTTATCGGCTGTTTGCCGAAGCGCAAATGCGACATGGTAACCCCGCCGGATTTCTTGGAATCGTAGGCAAAATAGGCTTGCGCATACATATCGGTGTGATCGCCAATGATTTTAATCGCACTTTTATTGGCGCCAACAGTGCCATCGGACCCCAGACCCCAGAATTTGCAGGCGGTGGTGCCAGGCAAAGTCGTATCGATATCCATCCCTGCCGGCAAAGACGAATGATTGACGTCGTCCAGGATGCCAACAGTAAAGTTGTCTTTAGGCTGGGACAACCTGAGATTGTCAAATACTCCGAGAATATGGCGCGGGAGTACATCTTTTCCGCCCACGCCGCAGCGGCCGCCGACAATGAGGGGCTGATGCGCCTTGCCGTAAAATGCCGTTTTTACATCCAAATACAATGGTTCCGCTTGCGCCCCCATCTCTTTCGTCCGGTCAAGCACGGCAATTTTCCGTACGGTTGGGGGGATATATTGGAAAAAATGGGCTAACGAGAAGGGACGGTATAGATGGACAGTGAGCAGGCCTACTTTTTCGCCTTGCCCGTTAAGGTAATCCACCGTCTCTTCTATGGTCTGGCACATGGAGCCCATAGCGATAATCATCCGTTCGGCATCAGGAGCGCCATAATAGTTGAAAAGATGATATTCACGGCCTGTGATCTTACTAATTGCCGCCATGTACTCTTCTACGATCCCGGGCAGCTGCTCCCAATAGCGATTGGTCACTTCCCGCTGCTGGAAATGAATATCTGAATTTTGTACTGTTCCCCGCAGAACCGGATGTTCGGGATTCAGTGCTCGTCTGCGGAAATCCTTAACCGCATCTCTGTCCAGTAATTTTGCTAAGGTATCGTACTCGAGCACTTCCACCTTTTGTACCTCATGCGAGGTCCTGAACCCATCAAAAAAGTTAAGAAAAGGAACTCTCCCTTTAATTGCCGACAAATGGGCGACTGCCGCTAACTCCATTACTTCCTGAACACTGCCTTCTGCCAGCAGGGCGAAACCGGTCTGCCTTGTCGCCATAACGTCCGAATGATCGCCGAAAATACTGATGGCATTGGCACCGACAACCCGGGCGCTGACATGAAACACGCCGGGCAGCAGTTCGCCGGCAATCTTATACATATTCGGGAGCATCAGCAAGAGCCCCTGCGAGGCGGTGTAAGTAGTGGTCAGCGCACCGGCCTGCAGGGAACCGTGCACCGCACCGGCGGCCCCGCCTTCCGACTGCATCTCCACCACTTTGACCGTCTGCCCAAAGATATTCTTGCGTCCCTGGGCCGCCCATTCATCCACACTTTCGGCCATATTCGACGACGGCGTAATCGGAAAAATCGCCGCTACGTCCGTAAATGCATACGAAATATGCGCTGCCGCCGTATTGCCATCCATGGTCTTCCTTCTGTTCCTGGTATTGTTCATCGCCATCCGCCCCTGTCTTAGAATTTTGCGTACTATAATTTTTATTATTTCTCAGCTGCATCAATATCTCTTTCACTTTGCTGTGCGGCTTGCCGTTTGCCGATACCCAGGACATGGTAGAATATGGTCACGATAACGCAAAATGCTGCGCCGGCAATCAAACCGCCCCGCGTGTCGCTGTTAAACCACATGCCTACCAGTACCAGGCACAAAAACACAATGGTAAAATAGTTGCTAAGAGGAAACAACGGCGACTTGAAAGGGTGCGCGTCCATTTCCTTACCCCATTGCCACCAGACACAGCGCAAACAAAAAGCCTTCCAGGCCGCCGGCAAAGAAACCGCCGTGGTTGAACAGATTGCCGATCCCGATGGCCTGCCCGGCATTGCCGAGGCCGAAAAAGATCATGCCAAAACCGATTACCAGCATGATGACAATGGTAACGACCTTGATGAGCGCAAACCAGAACTCAAATTCACCATAATATTTAACAGCCGTTAAATTCGCCCCGGCCACGACGGCTACCCCGACTAAAGCAGGTATCCACTGCGGCAGCTCCGGAAACCAATAATTCATGTAGATGCCAAAAACCGTTACCTCCGACATGCCTACCGTCACCCAGAGAAACCAATAACACCAGGCTGTTATATAGCCCGCCCAGGGGCTGATATACTTATGTCCGTAAGTGGCGAAGGAACCGGTTACCGGTTCTAAGTACAGCATTTCACCCATGATCCGCATAACAAAGAACATAACCATGCCGGCCAACGCATACGCCAGCAGTACGGACGGCCCGGCCCACTTGATGGTGCTGGCCGAACCCATAAATAAACCGACACCAATGGTTCCCCCCAAAGCAATCAATTCAATGTGGCGAGCCTTTAAGCCCCGGGTTAACTGTTGCTCTTCCATTGTTTTCCCTCCTACTCATCATATGGTATTTACACAATACTGATGCTGTGCCATCAGCTGTTTGATGGCATCGATCTGCTCCTGATCGGCAGTCTCCAGTTCCAGTTCCACTGTCGCATAGCCTAACGGCAGATTGCGGCTTTCCCGGTGGTGAGCAACATTCAGCACGTTGGCGCCTGTTTCGGCTGTCAGTTGCAGTAACCGCCAGAGCGAGCCGGGCTTATCGGGAATGATAATATTAAAAACGACCTTGCGCCCCGATTTCGCCATCCCCTTATTGATAATGCGGCACATCATGTTGACATCAATATTACCGCCGCTGATGACGGTGGCAATTTTACGGTTTTTGTAGCCCGGCAGCTTGTTTAACACGGCGGCGGCGGCAACAGCGCCCGCACCCTCGGTAATGGTTTTGACCCGCTCTAAGAGGAGCAAAATAGCACTGGCGATTTCTTCCTCATCGACGGTCACAATGTCATCAACATAATGCCGGATAATCGCAAAGGTTAGTTCGCCGGGAGTTTTAACCGCAATGCCGTCGGCAATCGTGGGACTGCCGTTGCAGGTAACAATTTCCTTTTGCGCAATGGACTCGGCCATGGAAGGCATATTTTTGCTCTGGACGCCGATGATTTTTACATCGGGTTTTAGATTTTTAACGGCCAGCGCGATACCGGCAATCAGTCCGCCGCCGCCGATCGGTACGACGACAGCCTCCACGTCAGGCAAATCCGCCAGGATTTCCAGACCAATGGTTCCCTGACCGGCAATGACCAGCGGATCATTAAAGGGATGAATAAACGTCAGCTGCTGTTCGGCCTGAATGCGCCGGGCCTCGGCAAAGGCTTCATCATAAACGGTTCCCTCGAGGACAACCTTGGCGCCATAGCTGCGCGTAGCTTTGACCTTTGATAACGGGGCGTTCTTAGGCATCACGACAGTGGACGGTATGCCAAAAAGGGTGCCCGCCAGAGCTGTTCCCTGGGCGTGATTGCCGGCGGAGGAGGCAATAATGCCGTGCTTTTTTTCGTCTGCACGCAAATTCGCGACTTTATTGTAAGCGCCTCTCAACTTGAAAGAACCGGTACGCTGCTGATTTTCCATCTTTAGATAAACACGGTTGCCTGTTAAATCGCTCAGCGTATTGGTATAGGCCAGCTCGGTCCGCACCGCAATTCCTGCCAGGGTTTCTCTGGCTTTATTGATTTCGGCCAATGAGACATTCATTTTAGCATCTCCTTATTTGCTGTGACTGCCAGCGATAACTTCAATTTCGACTAAAACGCCTTTCGGCAGGTTCGCCACGCCGACACACGACCGTGCCGGCAGCTTGCCGGTAAAATAGCGCCCATAGACTTCATTTACTGCAGCAAAATCATCCATATTGGTAATAAAGACCGTGGTTTTTACAACATCATCAAAACTCATTCCCCCTGCCAGCAGGACCTGCCTAAGGTTTTCCATAACTTGTACGGACTGGGCTTCAATGCCGCCGGCAACGACCTCACCGGTACGGGGATCAATCGCGATTTGACCGGATGTAAACAGGTAGTCGCCAAACATCCTGGCTTGTGAATAGGGGCCGATGGCCTGTGGAGCATTTGGGGTTGCAATTACTTCTTTCATTCTGTTCCTCCTTGGTAATGATGGTTAGTAGTTTGATCGGGATAACTTTCAGTCTGTTTATATTTGAGACATTTATTTGTCTCCCAAATACAGCATAAAGGTAGGTTCCACATACCATGTATACCGTATTAGACTGCCAGGCTGTAAAAATATTAAATTTATAATAAATTATTTTTATGATAATTTTTTTTTATTATAAATACGCAAAAAAAATTAATTCCTTATCATATGAGGCCAAAATTCCAGGCACAAAAGCCGGCAGCGGTGAAGTATTGTTTACTTCACCCGGCCACTTCCGCACTGCCGTCTAGCCGGCTATTTGGAGGAAAGATAGCGGTAGATAGTACTTTCTGAGGTCTGTAATGTGCTAGCCACTTTGGTAATGGCGCCTTTGATCTTGAAGATGCCATTTGCGTTTAATTTCTGTACGATAGCGGTTTTTTCCTCAATCGACATCCGCTCCACCGGGATGTCATAGGTGTCAAGGACTTTACTTATGGCCGATTCCACCACATTTTCAATCGAGGAGTGCAGCGATTCTACGACTTTCTCATTTTCCTGCCCAGGTGTATTGCCGCCCCCGTTATTGGCAAATAAAACATTGACGAGTTTGTCTGTCAGGTCCTTCACCACCTGGTTATCGGGAGAAACGAGAATATTGACGCACAGCATGCCAATTAATTCATCGTTTTCATCTTTAATAAAATAAGTGGATGACCTTAATTTCTCGCCGCTGGCAGTACGGCTTAAATAGTTGACAATGGCGTTATGTTTCAGATAGATTTTGTTCTCCAGCAATTCCAAACCAAAATCAGTCAACGGGCACCCCAGCTGCCGCCCGCTTATATAGCCGTTGCGGACGGCTATTACCGAGTTTTGCACATCAACAACATCATGCAAAAGCACTTCACATTGCGGCCCGATAATATCGGCAATAAAATTCACTAACGGAATATGTGTCTCCAGCTGTTTGTTCGATTTCATAGCATTCTCCCAAATCACATTTTTCAGAATATCTTTTATATTTTACAATATTCTACCATATTAATAAAATTCCTCCTTTTATAATAAAAAATTTTTATCAGCGCTGCCGGCCAAGCCATCCCAGCCTTCATGCCAGGACGATTGCGCTTAGCGTTATTGCCAGCATTCGTCAGGTTCCAGCTATATCGCTTCATGATAAATTTTTTTGATGTTGCCCGTTTTTTAACGGTAAGGAAGCACTCCGAAATCAGCGATTCATTTTAGTGTATAGCGTAAAAGCGAATTTCTGCCAGCCCAATTAGGAGCAGGCCGGTTTGGTAAAAATAAAACCGGCCTGCTCCTTTTATATGCCCGTTTCCCCGCTGGTTTGCAATGGATAAATAGAGGCAATCATCGTGTTAAAAACAATCTTTGCCGCAGCCTCAAGCCGCTCGATACAACTATCCTCGAAAGCATTTAACGGCGCCGGCTGCTTCCAATTTAGCAACATCCTGCTCAGAATAGCCATATTTCAGCAGGTACTCACGAGTGTGGTAGCCGATTGGCTTAGACGTTATAAGCTCGGGGTCGCCGACACTCGCCAGTCTGATTGGACTTGTAGGAATAACCCGCCTGCCAAACTCTTGGTAATATAAAGGTCGCAAAATGTCGTTCGCGTAAGCTTCCTCGTCGGCAAGAACATCATCAATGGTATGGCATTTTTGGTAGGGAATCTCGTGCTTTCTAAAAATAGCTTCCCATTCGGCAAAGGTTTTTTTAGCAAACGCTGCTTCCAGCATGGCAATTACTTCCCCCGTGCGCTTATGCTCGCCTATTACCTCCAGCGTATTATAATCAGTGTTGCCAACAAGATGTTCAAGACCAAATGCAATAAACATTTCGTCAAAATATTTATTGTAGTTGCCGTTGCAGATGAGGAACCAGATATCGTCCCGGGATTTATAGCAATTATTGGTAGGACAGGGAACCTCTTTTCTTGATCTGGGGTACTCGGCACCGGCCTGGCGGGAAACCATAGCAATCTGCATTGCCCAGACGGCCATGTGATAGAGATTGACAACTACCTTGTCACCCCTGCCGGTTCTCTGCTTGTTGACCAGGGCGGCTAAGACGCCGGCGGTTAAAGCAACGGACGCATTGAAGTCGCCAAAGGCCGCCGGCACGTTGACCGGACTCTCGCCCTTCTGCGGAAAGCTGGTAATCAGGCCGCCGCGGGCCGAATAGGCGGTAGCATCAAAGCCCTTGGAATCTTTTTCCGGCCCTCTCTCGCCGTAGCCGCGCATATGCCCGTAAACGATATGGGGAAATCTGGCGCTGAGGGTCTCATAATCCAGGCCCAGTTTTACCAACGCTTTATCCCGGAAGCTGGTGACAACAATATCGGCGCTTTCCACCAGCTTATAGACGAAGGTAAGGCCGGCAGGGTTTTTGAGATTCACACTAAGCCAGTTCTTGTTAAGACTGCTCATATCAAAGGCAGGATCTTCGTTGTCATTCCGTTTCATACCAAAGCCGGGGCCCTGAGTTCGTTGTTCATCGCCGGTAAATGGTTCAATCTTAATGACTTCCGCACCCATTTCGCCAAGAATTCTCGGACAGGCCGGTGCCGCCACATAGGAGGTCAGCTCAACTACCCGTATTCCCTCTAAACCGTTCATATGTGTAAACTCGCTCCTTTATCAGCTAGGCCAATGTCAGTCGGCCAACATTTGCCGGTTTAGCTTATTTTCAATCTCCTGACGCAATACAAACTTTTGGATCTTGCCTGATGCCGTCCTGGGAAGGTTGTCTACTAGCTCCAGACGCTCAGGGTATTTGCACTTGGCCACTTTTTTTTCCGCAAAAAAAGACTGGATGTCGGCCAGGGAAAGTCCCTCTTCCCCCGCTTCTAAAACCACATAGGCGCAAATTCTTTCCCCCAGTCTGGGATCCGGCATAGCCACGACCCCAGCGGCCCGGATCGCCGGCATTTGGAGTAAAATATTTTCAACTTCAACACTGCTGATATTTTCCCCGCCGCGAATGATTACGTCCTTCTTCCTGCCGGTAATCCTGATATAGCCGTCCTCATCCATGCAGCAGAGGTCGCCGCTGTAGTACCAGCCCTCCTCGTCCAGGACCTGTGCCGTTAGCTCGGGCTCCTTCATATAGCCCACAAAGACATTGGGTCCGCGGGAGGCTTCTTCGCCTTCGCCGCCTGCCGGCACCGGCTGCCGGGCCGCATCCACCACCTTTATCTCCACGCTTGGTACGGCCGCACCATCGGTATTGATCACTTTCTCCGGGGAATCATGGAGCCGTACGGCCGTATGCGGTATACTCTCGGTCGACCCGTAAACCCCCCTGACCTGCAGTCCTGCTTCCCCGGCTTCTTTAACCAGGTGCCGGGGAATGGGAGCGCCGCCGCACAAAAAGAAGCGCAGGGAGGATATATCATAGCTCCCGCTTTTAAGAGAGTGAAGGATATCGTGGACAAAGGGCGTGGCGCCCATGCTGCAGGTGCACTGTTCCCGCGCGATTAAGGCCAGGCTGGCACAGGCGGTAAATATATCCTGAAGCACGCTTTTGGCACCGAACAGAAAAGGGGCTGTCACGCCGTGGTGAAAGCCGGTGGCATGAGCCAGGGGCGCCATCATCAGCATGACGTCAAGATAGTTGAAATTCAAGGCGGCGGCAAAGGCCTTCTCGCTCGCAATAATAGTATTGTGGGTAAACATAACCCCTTTGGGAAAGCCGTCCGTGCCTGAAGTAAACAAAACTGCCGCCAAATCATCCGCCCGGCGTTCGCTATGCACGGCCAGCGGCGGGTAGCTCCGGATGATCCGGCTTAATGTCCAGCCTCCGGACGCCGCCTTTCCTTTTTCCACCGCCACCGCTTCCTTTAAGCTGGGAACCTGGGGAAACAGCAGCCGTACCATGGGCAGATAGTCAAACCGCCGAAACTCAGATGGGAAAAAAAGTATTTTAGTTTCACATTTATTCAGGATATATCGTAGTTCGTCCGCACGGTAACATGGCAGAACGGGATTGACAACCGCTCCCGCTTTCAGACAGGCTATATAGATTACAGTAAATTCAGCCCAGCCGGGCATTTGCAAAGAAACAAAATCGCCTGGCGCCACTCCCGTCGCTTGCAAAAAAGAGGCTACCCTGCCGGCGGCGTCATCAAGTTCAGCATAGGTATAACGCGTTCCCTGGAAGTCAATTACCGCCGTCTTTTCCGGCGAACTCAACACCGACAGGTTCCAGTAATCAATCAGGGTGGCATCGCCCCAGTAGCCTCGCCGACGGTATTCCCGCTTCCGGGATTCGTTAATCCTAAGCCCTGCCGACATTCCGCTCAACTCCCCGCTGCTTTTTTAATTAGGTAAGATCAGAGCAAGGAAATTTAACTTGCTTTAAGTTTCCTGATCTCTTCAATCAATACGGGAAGAACCTCAAATAAATCACCGACAACGCCATAATCGGCAATATCGAAGATGGGAGCGTCCGGGTCCTTATTGATGGCCACAATAATATCGGAGGACGACATTCCGGCCAGATGCTGAATCGCCCCGGAAATGCCGCAGGCAATATATATTCGGGGACCGACCGTCTTTCCCGTCTGGCCTACCTGCTGCAACGGCGGCATCCAGCCGGCGTCCACGGCAGCCCTGGATGCCCCCACGGCGCCGCCCAGGAGCTCGGCCAGTTCTTTCAGCAGGGCAAAATTCTCAGGCTTAGCCATACCTCTGCCGCCGGAAACTATGATCTCGGCCGCCTCCAGATTAACGGCCGCCGCACCCGCGGTTTTGATAAAACCTATAACCTTAGTGCGGATTTCGGCGGCAGGGGTTCTAATCTCTTCCCTGATGACGGGCGCCTTCCGAGCAGGATCAGGGCAGGCTTTTTTAAATACGCCGGGCCTTACCGTGCCGATTTGCGGCCGGGTGCCGGAACACAGGATAGTAGCCATCAGATTGCCGCCAAATGCCGGCCTGGTCCAGGCGACGTCGCCGGTTTCTTCGTTAATCCCCAGGCCGGTGCAGTCGGCTGTCAGGCCGGTAGCCAGCCGGCCGGCTACCCGCGGGCCTAAATCCCTACCATTATTGGAAGCCCCGATTAGCAACACCGAGGGCTTATACTTTTCGATCAGCTTGACCATTACATTGGTGTAGCCATCGGTATTGTAGTCGTTATATTCCTCACCCTCTACCAGAATGACCTCGTCGGCGCCGTAGGCAATAGCTGCCTGGACGGCTGCTGTCGCCTCCTGGCCTATGACTACGCCAATCAGCTTCTCATTATGCGCCCCGGCCAGAATCCTGCCCTGGTTTAAAAGCTCTAAACCCACATTTTTAGCTTCACCGCGGGCCTGCTCAATAAATACCCATACATGTTTATAATCAGCAATATTCATCCTCACCACTCCTTTAAACCAGCTTGGCTTCCGTTAACTTTCCTAGCAGCTTCAACGCGCATTCGCAGCCTGCTTCTCCTTCAATCCTGATGCCGGATTCCTTGCGGGGCGGCGTGAAGGTTTTCTTCACCTTGGTGGGCGAGCCCTTAAGGCCGATGCGCGCCGTGTCGATTTCCGGCAAATCGGCAGCCATTAGCACCTGTATCTCTGCTTTATTGGCCGCCATTTTACTCTTGATCGACGGGTATCTGGGCTTATTAATTGATTTTACCACTGTAACTACTGCCGGCAGTTTGGCTGCCACGATTTCATAGCCTTCGTCATGCTCCCGGTTGACGGTAATACTGCCTGCGTTAACCTCCAGCCTGGCGGCGAAGGTTACTTGCGCGCTGCCTAGATGTTCCGCTATTTCCGGTCCAACCTGGCCGGTATCGCCGTCAATAGCCTGCTTGCCACATAGAATCAAATCGAAATTGCCAAGCTTTTTGATAGCGGTTGCCAGTATGTAGCTTGTTGCCAGGGTATCTGAGCCGCCAAACAGCCGGTCACTGAGCAGCACTGCCTTGTCGGCTCCGAGTGCCAGACATTCCCGCAAGGCATTTTTGGCTTGCTCGGGTCCCATGCTGAGGACGGTGACAGCGCCGCCGTGGGCTTCCTTGAGCTGCACCGCTGCTTCCAGGGCATTGGCGTCAAACGGGTTGACAATGCTTGGCACACCGCTTCGAATCAGGGTGTTTGTCACCGGATCGATCTTTATTTCCGTAGTATCCGGCACTTGCTTGACACAAACTAAAATATTCATTAAGCAGTTCCTCTCCTTACGTCAAATATGTGAATAAAATTACTTTAGCATTTCTCTGGCAATGACTACTCTTTGAATTTGATTTGTGCCTTCAAATATTTGGAATACTTTGGAATCTCTCATCAGTTTTTCAACCGGATATTCTTTGCTGACGCCGTAGCCGCCAAAAATCTGAACGGCGTCGGTAGTAACCCTCACCACGGTATCGCCGCAGAAGGTTTTGGTAATTGAGCCTTCTTTGACAACAGGCTTATTGTCATCCATTAAAACCATGGCATGGCGAACCAATTGCCGGGCGGCCTCAGTCTGAATTTCCATATCGGCCAGCAGCATTTGCACAGCCTGGAACTGGCCGATAGGCTTTTTGAACTGCACTCTTTCCTTGGCGTATTTCACGGCTTCGTCAATGGCGGCCTGGCAGATGCCGACAGCCAAAGCGCCAACAAAAGCCCGGGACACATTCAGGGTATTCATAGCCGTGGTAAAGCCTGTTCCCTCTTTTCCCAGCCGATGGCCGCTCGGAACTCTCACGTCGGTAAAGGTTACATCGGTAGTGTTTGACAGCCTCAGGCCCATTTTGTCTTCATGCTTGCCAACGGTAATGCCCGGACGGTTTCGTTCCACGATAAAGGCCGATATCCCCTTAATACCCTTGCTCTTGTCGGTAGCGGCGAATACCACGTATACGTCGGCTACGCCCCCGTTGGTAACAAAACACTTATTGGCGTTAATTATATACTCATCGCCGTCTCTGACGGCGGTAGCCCGCATTGCCCCGGCGTCCGAGCCGGAATTGGGCTCTGTCAGGCAAAAGGCGCCGAAGGCCCCCGGCACGATAATGTCGGCAAACAGCTTCTTCTGGGCTTCATTGCCAGCCATAATAACCGTCCGTAGCGCAACAAAGGTGGTGACAAGCGAAATAGCATAGCCGGCGTCCACTTTGGCCAGTTCCTCGAAGATGACGGCGGTTGTCTGATAATCCAGTCCGGAGCCGCCATATTCCTCAGGTATTTCCAGGCAATGCAGGCCCATGTCAAAAGCCTGCCTGAGAAGGGCCAACGGAAATTCGCCTTTTTCGTCAAGCTCTTTAACATGCGGTTTTACTTCTTTAGCCGCAAAGTTTCTTACCATTTCGACCAGTTCTTTTTGCTCGGCTGTTAATATGTGTCCCATAATAAATCCCCCCAAAAACATATAATGTAACGGCAAAAACAGATTTATAACCGCAACGTCCCTGACGGCCCCCTCGGCGGCTGTCAACTGGAAACCGGCCGTTTGCTCTTGCCATGTTCAATATATTACACTTCATTTTTGACAACAATTTAACATTTTTAAATTATCTAATAATTTTGAAGCTGAATTAAATAATAACCGGCTCATTAGTCATACTAATGAATCACCGGTTGCTATTAAATAGCCCGGGCGCAAAACGGGAAGGATCTATATCCAAAAAGCGGGCGCGGACAAACTGGCTTTTAAGTTTGAATGGAACCGTGCAGTCAAAGATTGTTTTGCAGGAAATCCCCTTGTCCCGGATACCGGGGCTGAATGCCGGCGACTGGGAAGGATCCAGCGGGTGGCAGCGTACACCGGGAAGAAAAATGGTGTCGACATCGCCCTGATAGCGTGTATTCAGCGCCCACAACACATCGTTGCTGTCAAAAATGTCGACATCTTCGTCGACAAGAATGATATGCTTCAATTCCGAAAAAGCGGCCAAGGCAATCAATGCAGCCTGGCGCTGCCGGCCTTCGTCGGCCGGTACTGTCTTTTTGAACTGAAGTACCGCCATATACTTGCCGCCGCCGGCGGCATGCGCATATACATTCAGCACCCGGCCCGGCATGGCGCGCTCGGTCATCAGCAGAATGCTGGCTTCGGTCGGAATGCCGGCCATGCTGACATGCTCCTCACTGGGTCCGATGCAGCTTTGCATGATAGGGTGGCGTCGATGGGTAATAGCCTTGACTTTAATAACAGGCAGTGACTGGTTGGCAGGGCCGGTGTAACCGGGAAACTCCGGCATGGCCTTACCCGTATTGGTATTTTGATCCTCGGCCACCCGCACATCGGGCAGTAATTCCCCTTCAATTACATATTCCGCATGGGCAATTGCCTTTTCTTTTACACTCAGGCAGTCAACCATCTCCACCGCCTTGTTGCGAATACCGCCGGCAATGCTCAGTTCATTAAAGCCCAGCGGCGTGGTCGGCGGCTCAAAGCAAGCGGCGATTTCGATGGCCGGATCGACGCCAATACTGACCGAGATCGGCAAAGGGTTTCCCGCCGCTTCCGCTTTGCGCCGGAACACGTCCAGATGACGGCCTGGCACGAAATATATGGAAATCTCATCCTTGCCTTGCAGGCAGAGACGGTGAATGGTAACGTCCGAATCACCGGTTTCGGGATCGCTGGCATAGCACATGCCCAGAGTAATGTACGGGCCGGCATCTTCTGTCGTATTGGTCGGCGCCGGCAGCAAGGTGCGGATGTCAAAATCCGGATCGCCGGCATAGTGAACGACTTCCTGGCACACGGCCTTGGCAGATGAAACAGTTACCGGCACAAGCGGCTGCATCACGGCTTCCTTTAACAGAAAGCCAAGCCGCTCCGGCGTGCAGTTAAGCAGCAGGCCCACTCGCTCCCGGCTGGCTAAAAGTCCGATAGCCACGCTGGCGTTTTTATGCCCTTTTACATTAGTAAACAGCATGGCCGGTCCTTTTCCGGTCGGGCGGGCCACCGTGCCGCCGGCGCCGACATGGCGATACACCCCGGAAATCTCGGCAAATGGATCTACCGGTTCAGCCGTTTCTATAAGCTGGCCGGGAACTGTTCTGAGCAAAGCCAGGGCAGAACGCAGATCATGAACGGCTGGCGGGCTTTCCATTTACAGACCGCCAACCACGCCCTGCTTGGCCAGGGCTTTAATCTCGCCTTCGCTGAACCCCAGGCGCGTTAACAGTTCTTTAGTGTGCTCTCCCAAGGCCGGAGGCGGCGTGGCCGCCGGCAGCGATACCGGCAGGGCCGAAAGGTTTAACGGCAGGCCTGTTTGCAGTATCCTGCCAACCACCGGGAACTCCAGATAATTCATGATCCCGGTATTGGCCGTCAGAATATCCTGTACGGCCTCGCCCATGGTCTTGACCGGAGTGATGCAAATATCCCGGCCATTGAGCCACTCCAGCCACTCCGCCCGGGTCTTGCCCGCGACCAGGGCGCACATTGCTTCCCACGCCGCCGGATCCTCCTGGCGCCGCAAAAATTGTTTGGGAATTAGCTCTTCCAGGCCGGTATTTTCACAAAACTCTTTCCAGAATTTATCTTCCACCATACCAAAGGCCAGCAGCTTTTTGTCCTTGGTTTCATAGGTGTTGTAGCAAAGCGCCGGATATTCTATGGTTTCCGGGGAAATCTCATTTCCCTGGAAGTGGAATCTGCTATAGAGCAGACTAAGCCACCAGACAAAGGCTTCGAACATGGATACATCCACATATTGCCCTTCCCCGGTCACTTCACGGTGAAACAGGGCGGTAAGAATTCCCATCGCCCCAACCATGGCGGTGGCCGCGTCCACTAAATGGATCGGCGAAGGTTTGCCGCCGTTGAGTGACAAATAACCGCTCAACGCCTGCAGGTTTAAATCATGAATGGCTTTGACGCTTAACGGATTGTTCTGTCCGAAGCCGGACAAAGAGCAATAAATGACAGCAGGGTTTATCTGCTTGATTGCCTCATAATCAATGCCCAACCGCCCGGTAACGCCGGGCCGGAAATTTTCAATGATTATATCGGCCTCTGCCGCCAGCCGCCTGAAGATTTGCCGGCCGTCGTCATTTTTGAGATTGATAGCCAGGCTTTTTTTGTTGCGGCATAAGGCGGCAAAATAGTAGCTGACATCATTGATTTTAGGCTCATCTCCCCGGCAAAAATCGCCTTTTGCGATCTCTTCCACTTTGATTACTTCCGCCCCCAGATCGGCAAATACCTGGGTTGCATACCCGCCCGGCAAATACCGTGTTAAGTCAAGAACTTTCAGGCCGGCAAACGACTTTGCACTCATAAGTATAATCCTCCCCCTTTTCTACATGCGGTTGATCGATGGCTGCTGAACAGTAAACTTGGCCCCAAGCTATTTTGGGACCAAGTTTACTGTCGTGTCATTCCGCAACAAATCAGGGCTCCAGAATGATCCGCAATCCCTCTCTCCGGTCAAGCAGCTCCATACCTTTTTCCCAATCCTTAAGTGGAAGCGTATGGGTGCCGATTGGTTCGACGTTCAATCCGCCGTCAATCATCTTGGCGGCCTGGAACCAGGTCTTGCGTTCGTAAGCCCGGTTGCCGACAATGCTGATTTCCCGCATGGCAATTTGCGTCATCAGCAGCTCGCTGGGCTTGGCCGGCAGGCCGGATACCCCGATCTTACCGTGCTTGGCTACCATCTGAACTGCCTGCGACACTACGGAATGATGACCGGCGGCGTCCAAAACCACGTCGGCCCCTCTGCCGCCGGTAAGCTCTCTTACTCTGGCCACAGGCTCCTGCTCATCTACATTAATCGTGCAATCGGCGCCTAAGGCGGCTGCTGTCGCCAGTCTCTCCTTGTCCGCACCCGCACCGGTTACTATTACCTTGCCGACGCCCATATTTTTCAGAACCAACAGCATTAACAACCCAATGGCACCCGGGCCAATAACAACGGCCGTCTCGCCAAAGGCCGGCTTGACCCTTTCCACTGCATGGATGGCAACGCAAAGCGGTTCCATTAAAGCGCCGGATTTGAAGCTTACCGAATCAGGCAGTTTGATTATATTCTGGGCCCGCACAGCAACATACTGGGCAAAGCCGCCGTTATAATCAGTCCCTAAAAAGGGGCGGTTGTCACAGATATTGATAATGCCTTCGGCGCAATAGCTGCATTGGCCGCAATAAAGTATGGGATTGACAGTAACCCGTTCGCCCACAGCCATGCCTGTGACCTGGCTGCCCACTTCGGTAATGACGCCGGAGAATTCGTGGCCGAAGATAGAAGGAAACTGCAGCTTATAAGAATTGGCAATGGCTTCGTTCCAGTGATACAGGGAGTGGTCTGTGCCGCAGATCCCGCTGGCCATGATCCGGATCAGCACCTGCTCCGGGGTAATCTTGGGAATGGGGACAGAGGCAAATTCCATACTACCGGGAGCGGCCTTAGTCTTGATAACAGCATCCATCATGCCTTGCATAATAAATCATCTCCTCTTGGTTTATTCATGTTTGAGTGGGTTTTGCCCAGCGCTCGCGCCTCCTGCGGCCGCCCGCCGGCTTACCAGCAGGACCAGCCGCCGTCCAGAATCAGGGTCTGGCCGGTGGTATACGATGACTGTGAAATGACTAGATACAAAACGGCGGCGGCCATTTCATCCACTGTCCCCATTTTGCGCAAAGGCGTACGGTCGATAACAAATTTCAACCGCTCCGGGTCAGCCAGTAATCCGGCGACCATATCTGTCTGAACATAGCCGGGCGCTACGGCGTTCACGTTTATATTATTGGGCGCCAAATCGATGGCCAGCGCGCGGGTCATGGCCATCAGGGCCCCTTTGGCAGTGCAATAGGCGACAATGCCCGGCAGGGCATTGATCCCTCTTTGCGAGGTCATGTTTACAATACGGCCGCCGCCATTCCTGGCCATAACCCGCGCCACGGCCTGGGAAACGAAAAAAGCCGATGTCATATTCAGGGCAAAGAGTGTTTCCCAGTCTTCTCTGGTCACCTCCAGCGTGTTGCACCGCGGCAGCGCCATACCTGAATTATTAACGAGAATAGTAACAGTGCCAAAGGCCTTACAGGTCTGCTCCACCAGGTTATCAATATCTGCCTGGACCGTAACGTCGGTACGGATGCCAAGAGCTTCCCCGCCACCGGCCTCAATTGCCGCGCAGACTTCTGCCAGCTTATCTTCCCGGCGTCCGGCCACCACTACCTTGGACCCGGCAGCCGCGAAAGTTTCCGCAATGCCGCGTCCAATCCCGGTCCCGCCGCCGGTTACAATGGCAACCTGTCCTTGCAGGGGAAGAGTATTCACCCAATTTCCTTTAGCTGGATTACTCATGTTTTCAGCCCCTTTTTAGTTTTTAGTCCCTAAAGTTCAACCTCATCGCATGGTCTTGAAGAAGTTGCCGCTTTCCTACAAGGCATCCCCTCAACACTTTACTTCTCAAGCTTCACTATACTCTAGTTAAATATTGCCAACAATTTAATAATTCTAAAGTAAATGTTAGTGTTAATTACAGCTACACCAATAGTAAATTGTTAGCTATTTTAATCAGTCGGGAATCATCCGGCTTATTCTTCATAAACTTTTATTATTTAAAATTACTGAATTATTGCACTTGTCTTTATTAATAAAAAACGCCGCCAAAGGCGGTTAGCAAAATAGACATAACTCACGACCATGCCTAGCAAATCTTAGTTTGAAAATAACCTAGTGTCTTGGCAAAGTTAGCTGTTAGTTTTAGACAACGTAGATTGTTTCGCAATGCAAGGCGGAGGACGCTAACTGATTCATTAAGATCTGCTTTAATGAACCTGTATGATATGGGCCTCTTATTACTGGCACGGGCCGCGCAGATCGGCAATCTGTAAGGCGACGACAACGCAGCAGGGCGGGAAAAGATGCGTTGTCTAACCTAATATTGGACTTTGTCAAGGCACTAGAATAGAACTGGCTCCTGCTCAGTATGATTGGGACTGGGCAGGAGCCATTGGCAATAACTCAGCCGGCTACGGCTTTTACTTTAATTGCCTCCACTTTACAGGTTGTAAGTAAAATAACGGCTCCCGCCACGGCAATGCCGGCGCCTAAAAACAAAGCATACTCATAGCTGCCGAAATAATCAATAATAAACCCGGTTATGGTGGGAGCGCTTATGCCGCCAATTGTGGCGAAAGTGGCAAATAACCCGGTTATTTTGCCGGCATTCTTATGAGAAAAGACCATTGGCATTGAGTAAAACCCGCCCATAGTCAGGCATAACAGGCCATTGGAGGCTGATATGAGCGCCATGGCGGCAGCGGCGCTGGGGGCCTGGGACCCAATTACCAGCAAAAAACCGGCGGCGATCATACCGGCAATAGGATATAGCTTCCGGCCGATATTGTCGCCAAATTTCTTAGCGGCGCGATCGGCTAAATAGCCCCCCAGCGGATACGTGAAAGTGGCAACAATATAAGGAAACATGGAGTATAGCCCTGTCCTGGTCATGTCCAGGTGCCGGCCTAATGCAAAGTAATTAGGCAGCCAGGTCATGAACAAATATAGCAGGTAGTTGGCACAAAAATAGGCAATTGCGCAGCTCCACACCGAACTTGTTGAAAATATATCCCGGGCAGTCAGGTTTGCCGTGGAGGCCGCCGGATCCTGCGAACCCTGATCCTCCCGGATATAAGCCAACTCTTCCCGGCTGATTGCCGGATGCTGCTCCGGCCGGTTGGCGCCATATTTTAACCACAGTAAAACCCAGAATGGCGCAATAAAGGCAAAAGAGTAAAATATCATTTGCCAGCTATAGGTTTGCATAATCCAGATGGAAAGCGGCATGGTAACGACCATCCCGATGGGAACGCCCATAAGGCACAGACCCTGGGCCAGCCCTGATTCTTTCTTGGGCATCCATTGCGCCACTATGGAAGAATTGGCCGGCAAAGTGACACCTTCACCCCACCCCATCGCAATGCGGATTAATATCATTAAGCCCAGGGTTGAGCCAAACGGAGTCAGAAATACGAACACAGACCACCATAGGGCCCCGATCATGACAACCTTACCGCCGCCGTACCGGTCGGCCAGCCAGCCGCCGAGAAGCTGGGTACAGCCATAGCCGATAAAAAACGCGGTGGAAACCAGGCCGTACTCGGTGGCGGTCCAGTTGAAGTGCCGCATCATCACAGGGCCGGCGATTGACATACAGGAACGATCCATATATAAAACCACATAACAGAGAACAATCAGAAAAATAATCCCCCAGCGCTTATTTCCAACCTTTGCCATTGATTCTCCTCCTCACCCACTTTGTAAAACCTGTTTTATCAACCGGGTAGGGAAACTGGACGTACCGTCGTCTTAGCATATAGAGCGAGAGTATCGCGGCAGCCAGGGACAAACCCTGCTCTGACAGAATTTTACGGAAGATTAGAAGCAGCCGGCGGAACCTCAACCACGGCTTTGCTTTCGACCGCTTTTACACTGCAGAGGGTCAGGAGAATAATCGCACCGGCTACGGCTACGGCAGCGCCAAAAAACAGGGCATAATCATAACTTTGGGTATAGTCGATAATAGCCCCGGTTAATATCGGTGCGGTCAAACCGGCGCAGGTGCCGCAGAAGCCATATAAGCCAATAATCTTACCTGCATTCTTGGCGGAAAAAATCGGCGGCATTGAGAAAAAAGGAGCCTGGGTTATGGATAAGAAAAATATCGAGATGGTGATAAGCGCGATAGCGCCCTCCGCACTCGCCACGCGGGTCCCCAGTACCAGGAAGATTCCGGCTCCGATTAGCCCGACAATGGGGAATAGTTTCCTGCCCATATTATTGCCGAATTTTTTCGCGGCCCGGTCGGCCAGAATTCCGCCAAGTGGGTAGGCGATCATAGCAAACATATAGGGGATCATGGTCATATAACCACTTTTAACCAGGGTAAAGCCACGGCCATTTACAAAATAGGTCGGTAGCCAGGCAAAGAACAAAAAAAAGAGATAGTTGCTGGTAAAGTAGGCCAAGGCGGAAGTCCATACCGATCCATTCCGGAAGACCTCCCCCGGCGTCACGCTGGCCGCTGCGTCCGTTATTTGGGCGGATCCCTGGTCGGCTCGGATATATTCTACTTCTTCCCTGGTTATGGATGGGTGCAATTCCGGTTTATTCTTTCCCAGCTGGTTCCATAGCAAAATCCAAATTGGGCCCAAAAAAGCGAACGCATAAAACACGGTCTTCCAGTCATAGTGCTGCATAAAGAAAATTGCCAGCGGCATAGTAAGCGTTATTCCCAGAGGCGTACCAATCATAACGATTCCCTGCGCCGTTGCCGATTCTTTTTTGGGAACCCACTGCGCCAACAAGGAGCCATTGCAAGGCAAAATTACCCCCTGTCCTATGCCCACTACGGCGCGCAGCAGGATCAGCATGCTGATTGTGGCGCCAAAAGGGGTAAGGAAAGTAAATAAAGAGTACAGTAAAATACCAAATACCATGATTTTTCCGCTGCCAAACCGGTCGGCCAAATAACCGGCAGGCATCATGGTGAGAGCATAACCTATGAAAAATGCGGTCGAGACCAAACCAAACTGAGTGGCGCTCCAATTAAAATCCTTCATCATTACCGGCCCGGCAATAGACATACTGGTGCGGCAGATATACATAACAGCATAGCTCAACAACATCAGAGCTACAATCATCCAGCGTTTATTCCCCGTCTGTGAATGCATAATTTTCCTCCTTTAACTAAATAATACCTAGTTTTTGTCCAATTTTCTAAATGTGGATTTAAAAGCTTTTCTCACTCTCTTTCGTTACTAATTTGTCCCGCTGGTTAGTGTCTAGGTTTAATGTACTATAGTTAACAATTTGCAACAATTAATTAAGTTTAAATATTAAAAATATTGCGAAGTTATATCACATAGTCATTCCTATACATTAGCAGCACTTAAAAACGCAACAAAAAACGCAGGTTCATATCCGGCGCAATATCGGAGTTTTTTTAGATTCATTAGACAAACTTAATAATTATAGATTATAAAACAGCAAGAATAAATATTTATGATAAATATTTACCATTTTTAGAATAGTCACTCTATCATTTTTTCGAGCAGGACATTGGTAATTTTAACAGAATATTCATTTTAAGTTATGACAACAGAAAGGAAGTCTGCTATGGAAATATATCAGCTTAAATACGTCTTGACGGTAGCCAAGCACCAAAACTTTTCCCGTGCAGCCGCTGAAGTTTGTGTAACGCCCTCGTCTTTATCACAACAAATAAAAAAACTGGAGGATGAATTAGGTATCATCTTATTCGGAAGAACCACACGCTCAGTTCACTTGACGCCGGCAGGTATTGAATTTGTTGAAAATGCTAAGAAAATCATGCAGAATATTGATGGTATTAATACTGCGATGCAAAAATATGTAATCGGAGAAAGTGGACAAATATTCATTGGCAATACGCCGGCGCTTGGTGCTTATAGTATCACTTCGCTTATTGCCGAGTTCCAGAAAACCTATCCGAAAATATCCCTCGATTTTCATGAGGCGGAATGCTTTGATTTATACCCCTTACTGTATAGCGGTAAAATCGATGTAGCATTTCTTACCGCTTTCAACAAATACAAGCCCGGGAAGATTCCCTTAGAATCATATCCTCTGGTCAATGATGAAATAGTGCTGATCACCAGCACATCTCACCCGTTTGCGGCCAGGGGGGCCATTGATTTGCGCGAGGCTGCCCAAGAAATGTTCATTTGCTTTTCCAGGGCCTCCGGCTTGTTTCTGGATACGCTTGAGGCTTGTAAACGGGCTGGATTTGAACCGAAATTCGGCTATAACACGCAATATACCGATACCTGCCTGGGGCTTGTGGCTGAAGGAATGGGCATTGCAATGCTTTCCGCGCGAACAATTATGGCTGCGCCCCGAAAAAACATTGCGATTGTCCGCTTTACGCCTAAAGCGCTTAGGACTCTTTCGGTGGTTTTTCAAAAAAAAAGACCGTCCCCGGTTCTTTCTAACTTTAAAAACTTTTTTATCCACTGGATACGGGACTGTCGCCGCCCTCCCCTTGGACAGCCGGAAAGTTCACTACCATAATAAAGAAATACGTTGCCGGCAACAGCCGGCTAAAGTTTAAAATAGCCCGCCAACTTTTCCACAGGCACCGCCAGCAGTCCCTTATGCTCGATATATAGATAAATAATAAAACCTCGCTTGCAGCGAAAAACACATTCTTGGCACATGCTCCTGCCGCAATACACATAGGCGTCCTCGTCGGCTAAGGGGAATACCAGGGGCGGCCGCTTCCTGGCAGTAACATATTTGAGATAACCGCCGGTAAAAGTTTTAAGCAAAACCCACTCTGGTTTATCCTCTGGTTGCTCCATTTCCCAGAATACCTGCACCGCGCTCTGATTGAACCCGCCAACAATTTTATAGTCCACATTAATTTCGGGTGACAGGTCCATTAGCTGGAGCGGCTTTAGCCGCTCCATGGATGCGTCACAGCAGGCCGGCGCCTGAGCCGGCGTGTCATAGCTCAGTCCCTGGTACAGTCCGCCGCAATGACTACAGCGGTAGATTACAATCTCGGGACATTCCGGCCAGGGTTTTCTTGCTGCCCTGCTTCTTAGCGGTCCGAATTCCTGCTTTGCCAAACTCCGGTCCCCCCATACATTTAATCTATTTTAATCCGCCACTTAAGCAGCGGGAAGCTGGCCGGCTACATTCCGGATTGGGTTAGAACCGGCTTTGATGCTAAATTTTTTCCGTATTGTATTAAGAGGGTCATCAGCTTGATACTGATGGCCCTCCGGCATGTCCGCAGATTGCTTAGGATTAATCCAGATACTCTAAATGACCGCCGTGTTTAATAGTCTGGCGGGAAATGGTAATGCGCTGTACGGTGGGGGTGCCTTCCTCCAGCCACATGGCACGTGAGTCGCGGTACAGGCGCTCAGTAGGACCATATTCGCAATCCTCGAAATAACCAATGCCGCCGAAAATCTCCAGCATTTCATCGCCGCACACCTTGGTAACCCAGATGCTGAACAGCTTGCACATAGCCGCTTTTTCCTCAATGTATTCCCCGTGGGGATCCAGTTCATAATCCTTAGCAAAATCATACACCATAGTACGCAGGGCATGGATATGGGTAGCCATGTCGGCAATCTTCATTCGGATAGCCTGGCGTTCAATGATGGGCTTGCCAAAGGTAATACGATCATGGGCCCGCTTGAGGGAAATATCCAGCATACGCTGAGCCATGCCCAAATTGCTGGCCGCGATGTGGACACGGGAGACAGACAGCGAGTGAATGGAGATATGAAGGCCATCGCCTTCTTTGCCGAGCAAATATTTCTTGTTAACTCTCATGTTGGTAAACTTTAAGCCGGTATGGCCTGAACCGCGGCACCCCATCATGTGGGGCATAGGCGTAACTTCGTAGCCCGGGGTGGCGCAAGGCACCATGAAGGTGGAGAGACGGTGGTCCTTATCGGCATTAGGATCAGTAAGAACAGTAATATATGCATAATTGCAGCAGTCAGTGTGTGAGATTAAGAATTTTTCCCCGTTAATGATATAATCGTCACCGTCTTTTACAGCCGTTGTTTTAATATCGGCGCCCGTGCCGCCGGTTTCCTCGGTGACGGCCCAGCAGGTAAAGACCGATCTGTCCTGGAAACCGGGCATTAACTCGGCCTTAAGCTCTTTGCTGCCGAAGTCGTACAAAGGACGCCAGTTCAGATCCATGGCATAGTGCAGATGCATACGCATGCCGCCGGGACCGCGGCTAAATTCCTCTTGAACCTTCAGAATTTCCAGTTCAGAGAGGCCCCAACCGCCGTATTCCGTTGGCAGTGAGCAACGATACAGGTTATTTTTAATGCCCAGTTGATAAAATTCCTCGGGAAACACATTCGTAACCTCAATGTCTTTTTGCATCTTATCGAATGTGCCTTCTGTTAATTCTCTGATCTGTTTTAGATAAGCTTGGAATTCTTGTTCACTCAATTTTCCCACTTTCTTTCCCCCTTTGCTATTATTACATCACAAATTCACTATACTATAGTTAAATATTCATAACAATTTAATAATTATAAATATGAATTTATTATAAAGCAAGACTACATTGTCCATAATGTTTGCGGTGGTGCTAATAAATCGCTACAGAGGAACACGCCAGGTGCGGAAGAAAAGCGGTAAAGTTTTCTGCTTTCAGTAAGTTACCTCTCCGAAGAGTCGCGGTCATGACTGACAATCAGCAATGCGCTGGAAAATATTGGAGCTGACCAATCAGGAAATCGGTGCCTGCCAGCGTCAAAAAACCGTCACCCTGACAACAGTCAAGCAGTGACGGTTTTTACTTACCAACCCACTACAGTAATCCGCTTTTACCTTTCCCTAACAAGCTCAAAAAATGCCTCACCACCGGCTATAATTAAGGTGTCTTCAGCAAGTGGAACTTCTAAATACATCCATATCCGCACCCCTAAACTGGCTGTTATAAAGTCCGGCATAAAAATTCCCCTGGGCCATCAATTCCTGATGGGTTCCCCGCTCAATGATTTGTCCGTCTTTTACGGCCAGTATTTCATCGGCATTTCTTATGGTGCTTAATCTATGGGCGATAACAAACGCTGTTTTCCCTTGCATCAGGTTCAGCATGGCCTTTTGGATCGCTGCTTCCGTCCGGGTATCTACGGATGAAGTCGCCTCATCCAGAATAAGAATAGACGCTTGCGCCAATACGGCCCGCGCAAGGGCCAACAACTGCCGCTGCCCCTGCGACAGGTTGCCGCCGTTGTCGGCCAGGACCGTATCATAGCCCTCCGGCAACTGTTTGATGAAGCGATGGGCACAGGCTATCCTGGCAGCCTGTTCAACTTCTGCATCGGTAGCGGTTAAGCGTCCATACCGAATATTCTCCCGGACGCTCTCCGAAAAAAGATAAGTATCCTGCAAAACCATGGCAATGGATCTTCTTAAGCTGCTTCTTTTCATATTGTCGATATTCTCGCCATCAATGAGGATCTCGCCGCTGTCAATATCATAGAACCTGGTCAGCAAATGGATCAGGGTTGTTTTCCCGGAACCTGTGGGTCCTACAATGGCAATGGTCTGGCCTTTACGAGCTTTTAAGCTCACATTTTTCAGGATTCTCTTCTCCTTGGTATAGGAAAAATTGACCTGCTGCAGCATGATTTCGCCGTGTAAACGGGAAACCTCTTTTGCTTGCTCAGCATCGTTCTCCTTCGGCTGATCCATCACTTCAAATACCCTTTCCGCCCCTGCCAGGGCCGATTGGATGGTGTTGAAGATATTCAGCGTCTCATTGAGCGGGCGGGTAAAGTTTCTCATATACAGGATAAAAGTAAAGATCACGCCGACAGTGATATTGCTGCCGGAAAACATCAGATAAGCCCCACTGACAGTAATTATGAAATACGTAAGGTTATTAACGGCGTTATTAACCGGACCCATAATTCCGGAAAAAGCCTGGGCGAAAATAGCGCTTTTCGTCAGTCTTTTGTTAATTTTGGCAAACTCCGCCTTCGCCTGTTCTTCCCGGCCGCAGAGGATAATCAGCTTTTGCCCCGATATTCCTTCTTCGATATATCCGTTTAAATTGCCCAGTTCCTGTTGCTGCTTGATAAAAAACGGTTGGGTTTTATTAATAATCAGCTTTGTCAGCAAAAACGTCAGCGGTACGGTTGTTAACCCTACGAGGGTGAGCAGCGGACTTAAAAGCAGCATGGCCGCAAGCATGCCAACAATGTTTACAGCGCCGGAAAAAAGCTGGGTGATGCTTTGCGATAACGTCATATTAATATTGTCGACATCATTGGTAAGCCTGCTCATCAAATCCCCGCTGGAATGGGTATCAAAATACGGCAAAGGCAGCATTTGGATAGTGCGATATAAATCTCTTCTTATCTTCGCGGCAGTCTGCTGGGCGATGTCCACCATAAACCGGTTCTGCAAATAGGTTGAAACAACGCTCACGCAATAGATGGCCGCTAAAATGATGCAAATCTTAAGCAGCCCGGGCATGTCTCCTTTTTCGATAAAATGATCGACGGCGTATCCATTCAGGCGTGTGCCGATGATGCTGATGATCGTTGTGAGGAAACACAGCAGAAATGTCAGGATGATTATCTTCTTTTTACCGCCCAAATACGCTAATAGCCGCAGAATCGTGCCCCTGGCATTTTTAAGCTTTTCAGGCCGCTTATTGAACCGGCCCAGCGGATTGCCCAGCGGATTGCCCCGCGTATCCCCCGGTCTCACCACCGGCGCCACTCTTTCATTAACCATTTGCAAGCATCTCCTCGCCCAGTTGTGAAACTGCGATGCTGCGGTAGATCTCACTTTTTGCCAATAATTCCTGGTGGGTGCCCATAGCGGCTATTTTACCGTTTTCCAATACGATAATCTTATCGGCATCCATAACGCCGGAAATTCTCTGGGCGATCATGAGTACCGTGCTCTTGGCCATTCTCTGCTTCAGCGTGGTTTGCAATTTTGCCTCAGTTGCCATATCAAGAGCGCTGGCAGCATCATCCATGATCAGAATTCTGGGATTCCTTAGTAGAGTTCGGGCAATCGAAATACGCTGCTTTTGCCCGCCGGAGAAATTCTTTCCTCTTTGCTCCACAAGGCTTTGATAAGCGTTTTCCTTTTCGATAATAAAATCATGGGCTTGGGCAGCACGGGCTGCTGCCTCGACTGCTTTCCCGTCCGCCGGATAACTGCCAAACGTTAGATTTTCTTCAATTGTTCCCGAAAACAAAATACTGTCCTGCAAGATCACGCCGATATTTTCCCTCAGCTCTTTTATTTTTATCTTTTTAACATCCAGGCCGCCGATCAGCACTTGTCCGGCTGTGGCATCATAAAGCCTTGGAATCAAATGGACAAGGGAGCTTTTTCCGGAACCCGTAGCGCCAATAATCCCAATCTTCTCACCCGCTTTTATCTTCAATGATATATCGTTCAATACATATTCACTGTGTTCATTGTATTTAAAAAAAACATTTTTGAATTCAATGTCAAAGCCGTTCATTCCAAGCGAACAAGCCTGATCCTGAATGGACGGCGCCGCCTCCAATACATCATTGATTCTGTCTGCAGAAGCTTTGGCCCGCGAAAAATTTAAAACGAGCATCACCACCATGATCAAAGCGTTCATGATTTGCACGAGATAATTCACAAAGGCCACGATTTTCCCGATTGGCAGGGTACTCTGGTTGACCATATTGCCCCCAAACCACAACACGGCGATGATGCTTATATTCATAACCAGCATGACCACCGGCCAAAGGATCATATTCATGTTCTGCGCTTTGATGCCTTCCTGCATTAAATGCTCATTTGCTTCCTCAAATCTGGCCGCTTGCCTTGCCTCGATGGTAAAGGCCTTAATGACCTGGATCCCTAATATCCCTTCCCGCATAACCGTATTAATCCGGTCTATCTTTGCCTGTACGGCCGTAAACAGCGGAAACGACTTTTTAAGAATGATGACAGCGGCGATCAGAATCACCGGCACTGCCACTAAAAATACAATGGACAGCTTGGGGCTTAAACTGATAACCATAATCATGCCGCCCAAACATAAAAGAGGTGCCCTAAAAGCACTTCTCAGCACCAGACCTACCATATTCTGAACTTGCGACACGTCATTGGTCAGCCGCGTAATCAGCGACGAAGTCTTAAATTTATCGATCTCCAGGAAGGCCAGGGTTTGTATTTTATCGAACAGAGCCTGCCGCAATTTCTCTCCCATATTCATCGCCGCGATGGCGGTAAATATGGAACAGCCCGCGCCGCCTATTAAGCCGAGAAGTGCTGCCAGGATCATTTTCACCCCTGTAGAAAAAACGTAGTCAGCATCCTGATTCATAATGCCGATATCGATGATATCCGCCATGAGTTTAGGCTGCATCAAGTCCATGGATACTTCCAAAATCATCATCAAGGGCGCTAAAACAGCATAAACCGTGGCGCCCCGCAAAAATTTCAACAGCTTAACCATTAAGGCTCCTTCTTTTCTTAAATTTCATAACCCATTCGCTATTTGCCTATTTCAGTTGTAATGAGCGGCAGCGTTAATCCCAACGGTGGTGGCAATGATGTCCATGGGGCTGCCTACCGCTTGCATGACCTGTACCGCTAGCGGGGTCATCCAGTTTTTCCAGATTATCACTTATTTTTTGGACCAATGCCAGCATTTTTTCGATTTCCGCTTTCGGCAGGCAATTGAAAATGGCGGACGTCAGTTTCGCATTGGCCTCCGTAAACCCGTCAACCGCAGCTTTTCCCTTCTCAGTCAGATGAATATGCATGATCCTTTGATCCTTTTCATCCTGCTTGCGAACGACGAAGGCCTCCTGTTCCAGCTTAACGAGCATCTCGGTCAAGGAAGAGGGCCGGATATCCATGATTTCTGCTAAATCCCGCTGAATAACCCCGTCATTGCGGGAAATGAGAAACAACAGGTGAATTTGTCCGCGGTGAAGGCCTGCTTTCGGCGGCATTGCCTGATGCGCATAGCGATACATCTGCCGGTTCAGACGCTTCAATGCATTATAAAGCTCATTTGAACGGATATCAGCCATTGGCATGCTTCCTCCTTTATTCTTATCCGCTAATTAGTTAGGAACCTAATATAATTTTATTATACTTTTTACCCAGCAAATGTCAATAAAAAAATTACCCTGGTATCCCGGATATGGGAGCCTTGGTCCCCGGGTACCCCCTGGAGGTTACGGGCGTTTTTATAGATAAACTGCCGCGAGGCGGTAAAATGCTTGCCAAAGGCCCGGTTCTGAAAGTATTCGATAATGGCCGCCGCCGCGTGGGCGGTACAGGCCCCCAGCTTCCCCTGTTCGGGGACAGGTGTGCTGCACCACTGGCGCAATCCAGGAACTGTCCTATGATACATCCCTGCGGCTACCGGGGCAATGCGTAATCCAGAAAAATGACGCAAGAGAACCGTCCGAAAGCACTGAAAAAGTCGATAAAGCAAGCGCCCCTGAATTATGGTAAAATATAACGGTAGATATTTGCGTAATGGAGGGGCTTGCCTTGCTAAAAAATGTGCCGCACCAATTAAGTATATATAGCGTGCTCTATGATAAAATTCCCAGTAATCATATTCTGAAGATTATCGCTGGTAATGTGGATTTTAGCTTCATTAACGAGTTGCTGAAGGATTCGTACTGCCAGCATCTGGGGCGGCCGGCCAAAGAACCGGAAATGCTGGCCAAGATCCTCATTTTGCAATATCTATATAACTTATCCGATGTCAAAGTCATAGAAGAAGCCCGATTAAACTTAGCCTATATGTGGTTTTTGGGACTCAATCCCGAAGAGGATCTGCCGGACGCCAGCCTGCTGGCCAAGTTTAGGAAACATAGACTAAAAGAAACCAGTGTGGATGATATGATTCAGGAAGTGGTTCGCCAGTGTGTGGAAAAAGGCATAATTAAAGGAACCGGACTAAGCATTGACGCCACGCATACCCAGGCCAATACTAAAAAAAAAGTGCCGGAAAGAATCATGAAGCATCTGGGAAGAAGAATCATAAGGGCCATTGAGAAAGAAAACGGGGTAATCCCCGCCGAGCTCATTAGCGAAGTTCCCGACTATAAGCTCATAGAAGACCACAACGAAGCGAAGCAGAAAATGAAGTCCTATGTGGAAGAACTGATCAGGAAAACCAGAAATAGCCATGTCGATTTATCTATCCTGCCCAACAGCCAACAAGCGGTTAACGAAACCAAAGAAATCCTGGAAGATCAGGAATTTATGGTCAAAGGGTCCGATCACTGGTAGACAAAGAGAGGCGCGCGTAGGCTACAAATCAAAAACAGACAGCTTTTACGGCTATAAGGTAGAATTGCCATGCTCCCGGAAACAAGGATCATTACAGCGGTAACAGTGGAAAGCAGCGCCTATGTGACGGCAGCCAATTTGAGGAATTGTATCAGCGAAGTAAAGCCTGCGGCTTACCCATCAAGAGGTGTATGGGATAAGGCCTATTTTCGCAAACCGATCTTAGATACCTTACAAACCGAGGCGGTAGGCCATCATTCTGTAAACGCCTGTGTCTACAAGCTAGACGAAAGCGGGTTTAGTTACAACAAAGACAGCGACCAGTGGTTTGCGAAATGGGCAATCATACCGAGAAGAAAGTGCGCCAAAAATACAGAACAAAATGACGTGTACCGCTATCATTTTGTGAAATCGCACTGTGCAGTGTCCGTAAATCTGACCGCTGGCAAGAATACTGAAGAAAAAGTACTGCGCGTCAGTGAACACTGCGCGCAATAATGAACATAGTCAGCTTGCCAAGAGCGATCAGTTCAAGCTAAAGTACAAAAAGCGAGCCAGCCATGAGTGGAAGAACGGAGAAATGAAACGTTTCCATGGATTAGACCGTGCACGGGGGTATGGTCTAAAAAGCATGTCCCTGCAAGCCAAACTGACGGCCTTAGCCGTAAATTTGAAAAGGATAGCAGCCCTGATATCCTTTTGCGGCCATGCGTTTATGCAACAAATTGTCAATTTTGCAGCCTATTGCCGATTGACTCCGATTTTTACCCAAGGTTAGTTAAAAAAAACAGGCTTATATCAGTGGTTTCGAACCGTCCAAACTGCCCCCTTGAATCTGGAACCTAGACCACTCTTGTCAAAGCTTTTTTGATCGTTTATAGTATAAGTAACAGCTTTATCCAAAGGAGAGCAACAGTCATGATGCGTTCTGTCAACCGGATGAATGACTATGTCTTCAAACGCATATTGGGTTCAGAAGGGAACAAAGATATACTCATCAACTTTTTAAACGCTGTGCTCAAATCCCACCCGGTCATGAACTCACCGACGTCGAGCTGCGCCGCTACGAACTGCGCGAGAAAGCCATCATGGAAGAGCAAACGCTTATCTATGGTGCTAAAGCGGAAGGCAGGGCAGAAGGTAAAACAGAAGGTCCGAAACAAAAACTAGAGGCTGTATCCCCCTCAGGGATACAGCCTCTAGCAATATTACTAGTCAATTGCACCTAATTTTATTATATATTTGTAGTTTCTGTCAAAGATTATCTTAAAAAATTCTCGCGATGGCCGAAAAACTGGCAACGCAGAGGGAATCACGCAAACCATCATCCGGATATGAAGGATAGTATCCAACTTATCTTTGCCAATTTTGTATCTCTATAATATTGCCCTCTGGGTCGCATGCATACACTACCGTCAAAGTCCCAAGCTCGCCATAGTCGCGGCTGACTAACTCGCCAAGCTGTTCGCCGCCATGCTCTATGATCCTTTTTAATGTAATTTCAACCAAATCTACAGAAAAAGCCAAATGGCCTAATCCTTGGCGGTTAATCACTGGTTTGCCGTCAGTAATATTATCAGGGCTATATTCAAAGATTTCTAGAGTTGGCCCATTATTGTCATAACCAGGAAGAGTAAGATCAATTCCCCGGATCGCGACATTATTGATTTTTGTAATTCTATCGATCCAGTTGCCTGATAAATTTCTTTCAGGATATATCGGCTTACAATGAAATACATCAATATAAAATTGGGCTAATTTTTTCCAGTTTTGCGCGATTATATTGGTATGCACATATCGTATATTATTTTCCATAAGGTCCTCCTCCCTAAACTGTCGATGTTGATCTCACCTATTCCTTATTACCTCCCAGCAATTATGCAAATCGCGCCGCTGATACATAAAGTATGTGAAGAGCGATGCCCCGCTTGTACCTGCTATCGGTTTTTGGCATCGCTGTAGCCCGAATACGAACAGCGCAGCTACTATCAAGGAAAATGATCAGATTGAGTGGCTTTAGTCTATCCACCCTTTACAACCATGGTTACGATGGTATCGGCGATGGCGGCATCATCCAATTGATCATTGGCCAGCACGGGGGCAATCTTCTTGCCGGTTGCTTCCGGGTTGATCGCCAGTACCCTGTCATGTAACCAATGCTCATCTTTAATCAGCGGACTTTTTAGCTTATCCAGCAGGGAAAGCCGTTCCTCATACTCCGCTTTGAGTGCGGCCGCCACTCGTGTTTTATCGACATAGGTCAAATCATCTGATTTGAATATGGCCAGCATCCCGGCCCGGATCACGGCATCACCCTCGCCTCTGTTCGTCATGCCTTTTTCAAGCGCCGCGTACAGCAAACTGTTGTATTCAGCAAAATAGCGGAAATCATCCCGGTATAGCGCCGCTTCCACGCTGAACAGCATATAATCGTAGCCGGTCAGCGGCTTGGCCGCTTGGAGATCATCGCCGAAATAAAGCTGCGAGTTTTTCACAATCAGTTTGTTCATGTCGAATTTGCCGCCGTCAGCGCCAATGACGGCAAAATAGCCGTTGTGCAGAGAACTTCCGCCCAAATTATCGGTGCCGGCGTGTTCATTGTGATAGACCAGATGGATGTCTTTATCGCCGCCGGCTAAGAGTTCCGATAAAGCGCTGACCGCACTGTCGACCACTTTGAGCGTGGCAGACAACTGGCCAATGGTCAGCAGGCTGGAAATGCTGTTGGCCAGGGTAAGAAAGGACGGAAAGTAGTCTTTATTGACATAGGCCAATAAGGCGGCGCTGATTGACACATTGCCGCCGCGATAGGGCACCAGGTTGGTCAGGGAATAATTCAATTGCACCCCCTTGCCCAGGGAGCTTTCATTCAGATTCAAGGCCAGCGGGCCGGCCACGCTGGGCAGCTCCTGGGCGGCATTGGCGCCGAATTGCACACTGACGACCGAGGAGACCACCGGCACGTATTTGCGGAAGAGTTTCCGGTCGTTTTTCAGGAACATCTCCGCCAGGCGCAGGCGAAAATAATGCTGCCCCTCTTTGAATTCGATCTTCTCTACGTCGGACGTTACCGGCGCATAAACGTAATGCTTGGATTCTTTTACAAACAAATTAGCAAACCAGTCAATCAAGCCCATGTTTATCCATCCCGCTGCCTGACGGCAATCCGTATCTTCTGCCGCCGGCATTTTTATTTTTTCTCATCAAGTTTGAAAAAGGCGTTATCACTCCCGTAGTTATTATCGCGAGCCAACTGCATGATCAGCATACAAAGCTCGAATATCAAATCGCCCGGTGGCCGCCGGGCCGGTATCGGCTCCTTTTATAAGCCGAAATGATTGGTTTCTATCCATTCCATATTCAGCAGTGACCAGAAATCGGTGGCCAGTTTATTTAAAACATATTCATAAGGCAGCCAGCCGTACCCCGCCTGACCCCAGGTGGGGCCCCAGGAGTTGCGGATTAGGAGCGCCCCGGTGGTTTCCCGGTCATAGCGGGTGTTTTTAATTTTCAACGTATCGTCATAACCAAAGGTCGCTACCGCGTGGCTCCAACTAGCCTTTTCATCCGGTCCAGGACCGGGAATGTTGCCGGGAACATCGGTATCGGTAAACGAAGCGAAGCCGTAAAAGCCGAACATGGAAGGCACACCGGCCGCCAGATACTTTTTTACGCTGCGCAAGACATCGGCCGGAGCTGTATTGTTGCCGGCGGGATCGTGGCAGAAATACTGCAGCGCCTCGTAATTGTCCGCCACTGCGTAGACGAACGAAGTTGGCTCTTTATTAAAGTCAGGGTCCTTGTCGGTATAAGGCCAATATTTTTCCGGCGGTACGCCGCACAACGCCAAAGCCCCCATCGTATCCCGGATGAAGGCCCCCTGATCCTCGGTCACGCCCTGGAGGTTGCGGGCATTTTTGTATATGAATAGCCGCGAGGCAGTAAAATGTTTGCCAAAGGCCCGGTTCTGAAAGTACTCGATAATGGCCGCCGCCGCATGGGCGGTGCAGGCCCCCAGCTTGCCCTGTTCCGGCACGGGTGTGCTGCACCATTCGCGCAAATCGGTTTTATCCGGCAGCGGCTTGGTATCGTCGACTCTCAGGCGTTTGATGGTTTCCTGCAGGTAGGGATGGTGTTCGGTATAGTCGCGTAAGTCGGGCAGGGGCGGCAGCCAACCCGTCCCCACTTCCCTGCGGTCAGGCAAAATGACATGTGTATTCATGACAATCCTCATTCTCCCTTACAGTTGCTGATCCAGGTCAGCGATTTCCTCTTCCAGTTGCTTGATTCGCGGGTCCAAGTCGTACAACACCTTTTCCGCACTTTGCTTGACGCGTTGCTCGGCATTTTGGACAGCCGTCTGGTTTATGGGGTTCGCCGGCTTCCCGCCGGCAGCCAGATCTGCCTTCAAGATCTCGTTCTGTTCAAATAGTTCCAGTAATGCTTGCGCCTCATCACTTCTCAGTCGCGCCAGCTCGGCCTTTTTTTTGCAGAAAGATGTGTTTTAGCTCATTATAAGTCATAGGTACCCTCTCCCTCTAAAAAATTGTTATCCCGTTTTATTGCCCTGTTTGCATACCTTGTCCGGTGCTGTTTATACAGCGCCAGAAAGGTTTTGATCTCGTCGGCCATTTCCGCTTGCAGCAACCGGTTGAACGGCTTGCTGTCCCCTTGCGGCCGAACGCAACAGAGTCAGGCTTGACTTATTTTAAAAAAGTCAATAAGTCAGCCTGACCCTGTACCCGCACCACATTTTCGGCACAGTGCCTGTAGCAGATGTTTCTCATTATTGTTATTAAGATAAACCACTTCTTTATTGTATTTGCCGGCATAATGCACTGCTCGGTAAAATAAGCTGTGGCCTAAAAACCGCCGGTTGATCACGATCACATCGGCGGCGCCGAGTATAGCCAGATCAAATTTTACAGTTTCGGGTGAAATCAATCTAAAGTTCGGATATTTGGCTTTTAGCCGTTGCTGCCAGTCTGTTCGTCCGCCAAGGATGACTACTCGGAGCAGCATTATTTTGGCCAATAAGTCCGGGCTAAGGTCTTCTTCGTTTGACGGCTGTTCTTCTGCCGCTGCCAGCAGCCGGGTCAGCACCTGATTGGTTTCCTGTTCCTCATCCAGCCTGGCCTGCAGCCGGGCTATCTCTTTTTGGGACGTGCTTTCACTTTTTTCCAGCCTGAGCTGTAATTCATTCAAAGCCTGTTGCTTTTGCGCCAACAATGGCTCTAAAGACGAATTTTGATTCGCTTTTACCGGCAGGGCTTCCAGTTCCCAGATTTTTTGCCGCGCCTGTGCCAGTTGCTCTTTCAGCTTGGCTACCTGCAGCGGCCGGGATGAGGCTTTGTCAGCCAGCCGGCCCTGTTCCAGGGCAAAGCTGCGCAGCGTTTCATAGTAGTGAGCGCAGGCGCGTATGAGCAGTACTTGCCTAAAATAATCTAGAGCGGTTTGTTGCAGTTCGGCAGTCAGGGTTGTCTCTGCCGGCAGCGAGGCTGCCAAGAGATCAATGGTCGTTCTCAGTTCTTGGCGGCTAATATTGACATGCTTAATAGCCTGGATCGGCAGGTCGCCGAAAATTTCCTGTTTGAAGGGTAGTACGGGAGTCTTTTGTTTGTATTCTTGCGTACAGAAATATTCGTCCAAGTTAATTGGAATGCCCTTTACTTGTTCTTTAATATATCCCCAAAGCGCCGCTGCCAGCTTTTTTTGCGGCTCTGTCAGAGCTGGCGTCCGGGCCGGGCTTCTGTGCATCCGTTCCTGGGCTTCCTGGTAAAATACTATGTGCTTATGAAAGTTTTCATCCTGCTCGCTAACGCTAATGGTTTTACCGAACAGATTGACCAGAAACCAGAATATTGGAAAATCCGTGTTTAATGTATCGCTGGTAGTTACATCCCTCGGGGAAATTCCCGGCGGCAGACCGGACAAATTGCCTATCTCACATTCCGTCAGCTTTCTACCCTTTTTCGCCAGCTTGCTCCAGAACGGGGCAAAGGGGACGGCGGGACCGCTGGCCGCTACATAGGCGTAAAACTGCCGCCAGCATTTTTGCAGCAATTGGCTCAGGGCCGCCAGCGCCGGTTTGCCGGACTCTTGCTCGTTCAAAGCGGTCAGAATAAAGGCCGTGGCTTTGTGACAGTAGGTTTCCGTCAAGACATCGCATTCCCGGTAATAGCGGTTGTAACCCGCCAGCTTGGGCGAAAGCGCCCGCTCAATGGGGATTGTTTCATCGGAGTAAATGCTGTCCAGTTCGCGCCGGGCTGCCGGATTCTGGGCGATGCTCTTGGCTATAAAGGGGATCAGATCAATTTCAATTTTTCCACTATTTTCTTCTTTCATTGTCGGCACACTCTCTTTATGAATATGTGTACTATAAGCAAACAACTAGGAAGTCAATTTACGAAAAAGGAACCTCACTTATGGATTCCTACTTCGGCCGGATTAAGGGATAGCCGATAGCGTAAAGCTATCGCCAAGGGGCGAATATCCTGCAGTTCTACAGGCAGTTGCTGCCAAGCTTGCCTATACGCTATGCCGACCGAATTGCCTAACCCGACGAACAAATAAAACAAGGCCGTGAATTTTTGCCGCACCGCGGCAGTACATAGTTTTTTATCCGCACCGATAACAAAATTTATGTTATCATCTTCAGTAAGCATAAAATCTTTATTCAGGGGGCCGTTGAAATATATCAGTTCCGTATTGGCGCCGGCCTCGGCGATGCTGCTTAAAACCTCGGACATCGGCCAGGATCTGTTGCGGCTGCGGACCGTACCAAAATACACCCGGCCTTTCTCCATAAATTCAGCGGCGATATGTACGATCTGGGGCCGGTGTTTGGCTACGGCCGCCTGGAGCGCAGCCAGATCGGCCACTGGTTCCTTAATCAGGTTAAAGGGCCGGCATTGTTGCACCGACTGCGTCAATGCAAGAGTTTTTTTCACCTCCTGCAGTCTGGGATTAGGAGAAAACAGCGGCACCAGCATAACCAGATCCTCCTTGGTTATGGTCGCAGCTTGTACTTGGTTCATAGCCTCCACCTCTTATTGTGCTTTTATTATGTTCTTGCCGCAAATCCTCGCCAATTCTCCGGCAAAATCATAATAAAGGAATCCGCACCGTTCCGTAAGTGCCTGAGTATAAACGATGCGGATTCAGCTACAATCTTACATTAGCAAACTATTTTTTTTCTTGCGCTGCTGCCGCTTGCACTGCTGCTGCTTTGAATTTCTCAAGCTCTTCAGGCGGTAACATCACTTTGGCATGTTTAGTATGGGAAGCGCCTCTGGCGAAGGCACGCGGAGCTGCGCTAGCAGCCGGAATAACCACGGCGGCGGTATTCAGCTGTCCATAAACCTCATGCGGATCGTCAATACCTAAACCTTGGGGATTAGTAGTAGCATTATAGAGTGTAGCATCCGCGCGTTTAGTCAACGCGGCGCTGGACACATTAACGGAAGTATCAATCGTATAAATCTCTGTCGCCCGCACAAACCACAGTACGATTCCGTCGTAAGCCAACAGCCAAGTGGCACCGGAGGGTATTAGGTTTTGTGTGTAGGTGCTATAGTCGACATCTGGTACTGTACCAAAACTACCACCTTTTAAAAACGCTTGCGTAGTTTTCACCAAGCGATAAGTATAGAACTGGTAGTTAGCATCAAAATTGGCCGTCAATACATAGGCATTGGCACCAACTAAGGCAATATCGACATAATCACCGTCAGTAACAGGAGTAACCATGCCAATTGTTTGTGTTACCTCTGGAATAGAAAGATCTACTACCTCTAATTGGGAAGTAGCATTGCCGCCAGGCTGTTGTACTCCCCCGAAGCTGGTCACATAGGCAAATTTATCCGCGGCAATAGCTATTGAATTAGCGTTGGCATTCAGATCAATAGTTTCAAACAAATCACCGGTAGCTGCATCGACAAGTACAAGCTGTGAATTGCCATAATTAGAATAACCTTCAGCATTGATAAACAATGCGGCCAAATAAAGTGTTCCATCAATTTCAACAGCATCCATATCCACGCCATGGCCTTGTTTACCCGCTAGTGGTGTATACGTGAAAAACGGATTGCCGCTGGCCGCATTGAACGTTGTCAGATCAACCTTAATAATGTCTACGCCGTCATAGCCCATGAGGAACATATCGTTACCGTTCGTGACAATGCTATAGGGATTATTAATGTCCCAATTGGTATTTGTCCTAACTACCGGCGTTCCCCATACTCCATTAGCAGCCGGATCAAAAATACCGTATAAAGAACTGGTACCATAAGTATAATCTACTACCAACGCTTTGTATTCCGAACCCTTCAGAAAATTGAGAACGCGCGCATCATGCCCCTCAAAATAGTTGCCTCCCGGTAACGTTTTTACCACGCCCGCATGTACGGTTCCGGCACTATCGACCTGACTGATGCAGCCGTAAAGCTTTCCCGATGTGTAATTGTTCATTACACCTGCCGCCAATACCGATTCTTGCAGTAAAGCTCTTTGCTCTGACATTTGACAAACCACCTTTCCACTTTTTATTTTTTTGACACATTCAGCAACAGGCGCGGCAGCGCTGCTGCAGAACATATTGCTGGCCGTATCTATTTTGCAGTGCCTGCTTATGAAACAAGCACCAACAAACCCCATTAGAAACTATATTCCAAGGTTCCGTAATACATGCGGCCGGCTAAGGGATAATTATTAGTATAGATGGCCGCGCCGTATCTTTTGGTAACCTCCGGCCCTTTATCAAAGATATCGTTGATGCCGGCGGCCAGTTTCCAATTCTTGTCGAATTTATATTTAGCGCCGACATTAAAGGTGCTAAGACCATCCATCCACCAACTTTTTTTGGCATCCGGGTCTCCGTCATCCTCGGTCTGACCGATAAACTGCTCGTCCATATAATTATATTCAATAAAAGTATTCAATTTATCACCCGGCCACCGGTAATCCAGGCGCGCGTTTACCACCCATTCCGGCGTATAGGAAATCGAGGTCTTGGGACCGGAGCTCTGGATATCCAGCACGGCCTTGGCGCCCGGATACCACGGTTTTTGCCAGGTGCCGGCCAGGTTCAGGCTCAGGCGCTGCCATTTCATATTGTGGGTCAGTTCGAGGCCGTGGACCTTGGCTTCGTCCATGGGGAAATAGGTGCTGGGCGCATTCGGCATCTGTGGCATCCACAGCGCGAACTGATTTTTGGCCCGGCGCTGGAACCAGGTCAGGACGGTATCGGTATCGGCTGTGGCCAGTTCGCCTTGCCAGTTAATACTAAAGTCAAACTGGGTGCCGCTTTCCCAGGTGCCGGGCGAACCGGCGTCAAACGCTTTGTTGGCGCCGGGATTAGGAATAATGGTCGCGCCGTCGCCAAACAATTCATAAAAATTCGGATGGCGGTTATAGGTGCCCCAACTGGTCTTAACGCTCCAATGGTCGTTGAGCTGCTTTTGCAAGGCGGTGCCGGCCGACCAGCGCCACTTTTTATCGGCTTCATTCATCGTCTCCATGTCAACCTTTTCCGCCCGCACGACCGGCGTCAGCTTGAAATCACCGGCCTCATTCAGGGTAATGGTATCCTGCACACTGAAGTGGTACTCCCGGATTTTATATTGATCAATGTATTTTCTATTGCCTAAACCAAGATTCAAATTCAGGGTATCCTGTTCGCTGACATTGGCCTTCATGGTTTCACGACTGACGTCGCCGCTGAATTCCAATAAGTGACTGTCGCCCATTTTGTAGGCCGTATTCAGGTTAAAGCCCCATTTTTTTGAATGGTAATGGGCCCACAGTGTCCCCGGATATTGCGGATCTTCCATACCGGCAATATATCCGGGGCTAACACCTATGGCATCTAAAATGGCTTTGCGTTTATAATAGCCGGTATTATAATAATCCTTTTTGTTGTCCAGATAACTGACCTGCCAGCCCCAGTCCAGCTTGCCCGCCGTAGCCCGGCGGCCCAGCAGGAATTCCTTCTGGTCAATATCCTGCGTTTTGTCCCATAAGCCCTTTTCGAGATTTTCCTTGTTAAAATAAATTAACGATTGCGGGTTAGTCGGATCGAAGGGGAGCGCTGAAAAAGGCTGGCCGACGCTGAACGGTAGCTCCTCATGGAGTTTTTTCCAGGCGGCTTTAACCGTCCAGTTGTCATTCTGCCACTTCACCATGCCGTTACTGTTTTGGTAGCCATTGCTCGTCCGTTTAACATCCGCCTCTGCATATCTGTTTGAATCAGGAACCGGATTACTGGCATGAAAATCAAAATCGCCGCCCCAGATATCGCGCTGGAAGGTTGCCAGCAAGCTGCCGCTGCCGACCGGGGCCGTAAACTGATAATTACCGGTATAGCCGCCGTAGGATTTCACGCCTTGCGACACCATGCCGCCCAATTGATCCGGTTTTTTGGTGACAATGTTGATCACGCCGCCCAGCGGGGCGCCGCCGAAACGGGCCGGCACATAGCCGCGGTAGACTTCGATGCGCTCGACGTTATCGACCGGGATGGCCGAGAGATTGACCGCGCTTTCGCTGTTGAGGTTCATCAACACCCCGTCGACAAAGACCTTAACCTGCGCGCCGGTTGCGCCGCGCACCCGGGCAACCGTATAGTGACCGGCGCCGGTAATGCGCTGCACATAGAGTCCCGGCACCGCTTCCAGCATCGCCGGCAGATCCTTTTGTTCCCCCTTATAGGTATCGGGATAAATGACTGATACCTGGCCGGGGCTCAGCTTCTTTTCCCAGTCAGGACGGGCCGCCTGGACGGTGACGGGGGTAAAGGCAAATTCATTGGCGGTGCCGGTTGGCAGCGTGACCACAGTTGTGTCTGCTTTCACTGCCGGTGCAGCCTCACTGGCCGAATAGCTTACAGTCGTATTGTCTTGATTTTCCGCATTACCTGCTGTTTCAGGACGATTGGGTTCTGCTACACTTGGCGGTACTTCTGTTGGTGCCGTCACCTGCCGCTCCGGCAGTCGCGGCTCAACCGGCGGCACCTGTCCCATCACTACGGTCGTTGTCTGGGCCTTGTCAGCGCCAGGCACTGCGGCCCCGCTGCCGGTCACGCCTTTGCCGCCGCCAAAGCCGCCCCAGGCAAAGTCCAGCTTGCCGTCAATGCGCCAGTCACTGCCGATATCGCTGCCGGTCGTTTTTACAAAATCAAGATTTAAATTGCCGTCCGGTGAAATCTTCATCGTGCCGCCGACATTAAATTCCCACCAGGTATCCTTGCCGCCGGCAGCGGCGATAGATCGGTTTTGATAGCCATACACGGCATGAATATCCTGTTCGCCGGCAAATTCATGAGCCAGATTGACGCCGGCATAGATGGTGCCTTTGTCGTTGATTTCTTTGCCCAAGCGCAGATGCAGCCTGCCGGTGGCATTGTCATACCCTCTTTGATTAATCCGCAAATGATTGCTGAGTTGATACGTGGTTGCGTCAACATGCCCCAGGAAGAAGGAGGCGGCCGGTTCCCACCACCAGTTGTCCGCCAAAGCATTGAGCTTACCGTATTGCAGGCCCATTCCGTAGCCCCAGGTGCGGGACGTACCGTCAACTATGCCGCTGTTGCCCGTACCGTCGCCCAGATTGGCAACCATGCTGAATTCATTTTTCAGTTTGCTCGCGGTTACGCCTGCATCCAGATAGTGCCCTTTATCGCCAACCCAGGCGCCGTACAATCCGCCGCCGAGGCTGTCTTGCTCCCCGCTGCCGCTTTGCGTAGTCGACTTGCCGTCAATTTTATTCAGATAAAAACCGGTATAAACTCTGCCGTTGTAAAATGCTTTATTTAAAAGCTTGTCGTAACCGACTTGAACCCCGTTATAGCTTTGGTCAAAGCTGCCGCCATAACGGCTCTTGCCGTCGACTTTACCGTGATAAGCCTGGGCCCAGACGTTTTCCCGGCCGTCGCCGTCAGCCCCTGCCGCACTGTGCAGGTCGGCGCTGCCGCCATAGCGGGCATGCAAATCAGCGGTACGGCGGAACATATTCAGGTAACTGCTGCGCCACAAATTATTATTGATAATCGAATTGTCGCTGACGGCTTTACCGGTCGTCGACATTTCGCCGGTATCAACAAAGCTATAGCTCTTCAGCCACCAGGCGGTTCCTTTTTTCGCAGCCGCATCCTCAGGATCGGTGAAATAGTTATCGGTCTGCTCAATAACCGGCGTGATCTCATAGGTGCTGAGGACGCCGTCGGCAACAGATTTCTGCGCTTGCACATTAAAGTTTTCGGCGCCGTTTAAGATACCTAATAATACCGGCAAATTAACCTGACTTTGACTATTGTATAGCACAGCTTCTCCGGCCGGCAGATACCCCAAGCCCGGCACCCAGCCCAACTGCAGGTTCAGATTGGTTTTGCCCTCCGCTGTGTTTGCCTGCGTTGCATTAGTAATATAAACGCTGTCGGTATTGCCGGTGCTAAAATACATTGCCGAGTTGAAATCGTTCGGGGTCACAAACCCTGTATCACTAATTTTACCAGTTCCGCTAGCCGGCGCATGCTGCAGCGCGGCATCCATGCTGTAATTGCCTAAACGAAAGGTGGTGCCTGCCGCTAACGTCGCATTTTCAATAAACAAGCTGCGGGCAATCTTGTGGGAAGAATATCGGTTGGGTTCACTGGTGCTTTGATCTCTATCAACTACTTTGCCTTCTACATGGTCATATGTAAAATAACCATCAATATGGCCGATCTCGCCGTTACTGATTGCACCAGGCTTAGAATAAGTAATAACATGATTAATCAACGGATCGTCGCCGGAGGTATTCGCATAAGTCAAATCAATAACAGAATTGTCAACGGTGCGTAAATCTTTTACTGTAATCGCCGTTCTTACATCGGCTGGTAGCGGTTGTACGCTTTGATCATTCTGCCAGTCTATCGTGCCGCCGCTGCTGTCAGGAATAAGATTGCCGTCACTGTCCATAACCCAGTTCTTATTAACAGCATAATCCGTGTCCAGAACCGAGCCGCTTGCCATATAGAGCACCCGGTCCAGCGGCCGCCAGCTATTGTCGCTGGACTCGCCGACTTTTACTTCATTATAGGCGTAAGTTTTCTGTCCCGGCGTTAGATTGGCAACAGTTTGCGTAAATTGAAACAAGCTGGAGGTGTCTTCCAGTTGCAACGAACTGTCTCCTACTATCTCGTAATCAGGCAGCTTCGCAACCCCCTCATCTGTCGCCGGTGGATTTGTCAGCCCTTGCATTTTGGCCAATTCGGCGCCGGTAAGCTTAACTAAGCAGTACTCATATGGAGGCGCATACTCTTTGACGAAGTCCGTCAATTGCTGCTCTTTGTCACTGCCGTCCGGAAGAGCCATAATATCCGCCAAACGATTCTGGGTAGCAACATCTAACAAATTCTTGTCAATGGAATTAATTATATTAGTAATATTATAACTTATTAAACTTTTTGTGCTCCAGTTAGATGAAGTTGCCCCCGTGACAACCGTCGTACAATACAACTTGCCGTTTATTTTAACCGCCAATGCATTATACTGCATATTTTCCGGATTACTGCCGGCAGCCGCTAGGGGAGTTATTTCCCTCAGCAAATTTCTTATCCCTGCAGCTCCAAAAACATTATAAGTGCTGCCATTATAGGTATAATTCAATTGTGAACTGTTAATCTGCAGAGGATAATAGCGAGTAGCTTCATTAGCCGGCTGATAACTGCCACTCCGAAAAGCATCCCTGCTCCAGCCTCCCAGATCTATATATTGGTAATCAGCCGTAGCATTGTCCGCCCAAGCGACCGCCGGCAAGGCCATTACCCCTAGCGCCAGTACGCAGGCGACACGCGCCGCCAGGCTTTTCGCGCCACAGCGCCGGCGGACCGACTTCGCCCGGCCGTTATTTTTCGCCAGTTCGGATACCACCTGCCAACAGGCGCGGGTCCGGTTCCAAACGACTTTATAGATATGATTTAAAATTTTAATCATTCCTTTTCTTTCCATCCCGGTCATCCTGGACACCCGGTGTACACCCGGCCGGCAAGCTGCCTGTCCACAAGAAGGGATGTTTCTTACTTTATCTATTGTGTTGCTTGTTTCACTTTGGCTATAGCGTCGGCCGTGATGTCCGTACCGCCGTAAACTATAGTGGCGGCATCCAGAACTGCTGTCAGGCCCTTTTCCTCAGCGACGGCCTTAATGGACGCTTCGATTTTGTCGCCCACGGGTTTCATCAGTTCGTCTTCCCGCTGAGCCTGTTGCCGGGACAGCTTATCGCTGTACGCCTGTTTTTTCGCCGGCGGCAGGTCTTTGGCATTGGCGTCGTAGTCTATCTGGGCCTCGGCCCGCATGGCCTGGATGCGGTTCAGGAGGTCCTGGATGCCGGGGTAACCGGCAAAGACCTGCTGTCTGTCGACATAGCCGACGGGTTGCTCGTTTTTAGCCTTAGCGGCCAGCGCCGACGCGGGCATCAGTAGTCCGAATACGAACAATGCGGTAACAATGATTCCTAATAATCTGTTCATTTTTTCCTCAACTTAATATCTTTGAAATGTTTGCATACAGGTACAAGCAATGCTTGTACGCCGGTAAAACTTGACATATAACCGAAATCCCGGCGAATAATACCGAATAAAAAAACTCCCTTATTGGGAGTGCTTACGCGAACCGACCGAATTGGTCTTGGTTTTCACATAATCTCCTCCCTGTCACTCGCAGGTATAATGGCGATTGCTGGATAAGGCAGTTCTCCTGACTCCGGTTCATAGCTCTCTTGCACCTTCCCAGGACGTACGTCCCAGTGGCAATTTCGCAAGCTTGCTCTCCGTTACAGTGGCGGGACCGCGCCGGCTTTTCACCGGTCTTCCCTATTAAGTCCTTGCGGACACCTATCCCTACGTTATGCTGTTGTCGTCCCCTGTGTAATCATATGTTTCCTTCAGGATAATATGACTCTTTTGTCCATTTTACTACTGGCTTTTTCCCGTTCCTCTGGCGAAAACATCTGCGTGTCCGGCTCAATCCGTCATATTACTTATTACAGGCATGCTCCTTTCCTCTTAGTCTTCATACCAAACTCCAGATAGTAATCTTCTTCCCTCCTTTTTCGGTAACGATTTGTCTTGTGTAAAGATAAAGCTCACACAAGACAAGATCTTCTCCCTGTTCATCGCAGGTCAAGCGAAGATGTCGGCACAGGCAGTTCTCCTGACTTCAGATCATCATCAGTCCGCCTTCCCAGAATGTTTATCGCATTCCAGTGGCATTCGTTAGACTGACTTCCCGTTACAGTGGCGGGACCGTGTTGGTTTTGCACCAAACTTCCCTATTAAGCCTTCTAAAAAGGCACCTGTACCCGCATGGATTCTGATTGTTCGTTCTATGTTTGTGGGTCCGTTCCCATCGCGTCTATGCTATAACAGCTACTGAAGCTTGTACCTCGTAAAAAATCACGAAAATCCGCTTTCGGCTATTGCTGCTGTCTGTTTTAATCTATGTATATATAAATTATTGGTCTGGTTGTCCAGCTTTGTCAAAATACAAAGAAGCCCCTCTGCGATGATAGCATCAGAGCGGCTTCTTTTACCCCGGCGAATCTGCCGGATAAAATGCAATAACTGGCATCGGAATCCCCTCCCTATCGCTCGCAGGTCAAACGGTGATTGTCATACAGGCAGTTCTCCTGGCTCTGGATCATCGCTCCACCAACCCTTCCCAGAAACCTTTGTTCCCAGTGGCATTCATGGCTTTGCTCCCCATTACAGTGGCGGGACCGCGCCGGTCTTTAACCGGCTTTTCTGTTAGGCCCTTGCGGGCACCTGTACCAAATTTGATTCATATTCTACTTTTTTATAAGAATTTCCTTAATCTTTCGTTAATTCGATAATAGCATTGGTGGATTTTTTTGTCAATGGATAACGGTATGTATACAACGATAGTGGCTTTGGGGTCAGGCCTCACACTTCACACAAATTGTTGCTAATCTTTTCTGCCAGGCGCTTCAGTTCATCTCTGTCAACGACTTTGTTGTACCCTCTAATAATCTCGCTCATGCTTAGGGATAGCATCTTAGTCAACTCTGTTTTTGTCATTACTCCCATCCGAACGGCTACGTAGATGAGGATATTTATCGCCGCTACCACGCGACGATCATGTCTTTCATGCATGATCTGTTCTTTATTGATCTCGCTGACTGATGCTACTGTTGCTAATATTTCATCAAAAGTAACGGACGGGGCTTCTGGCGCCTCGGATGTTTCGGTTGTCTCCGGCTTCGAATATATATGCTCAGACCATACTATCATATTACCATTAGTGTGAATAGTGAGGCCTGACCCCGAAAGTCTGGATTGACATTATGGTTTCTACGGTAGGTGGTGGTGAGTACAAGTCTATCCTTGAGTCTACACCTGATTTTTGGAAAAAGGAGTTTAAACTCAACTTCGAATCAGTTTTTAATTGCTTCCATGCGGTGCTACCATCCATGGTAAAACAAAACCATGGTCGATTGCTTTGTTTCCTTTCAACAACAGGTGGACTACCCGGACTATCAGCATACGGAGCTTCAAAGGCTGCTTGCAAAAGTCTGTTAGAATCAATTACTGCAGAACATGCAAAAGATCACATAACTGCAAACGGTATATTCCCGGCTTTGTTCCCACTTCACTTTCTTTAAAAGCTTTTGATCATCCTGGCGGAACTGAGAAATTGGAAAAAGTTATGGCCAGCCTGCCTTTAGGGGACGCTAATACAGTAGGAAATGTAGCAAGAACTGCATTAAACATTCTTGAAGACGATAGATGTACAGGTCAGGTTTTGGTTTTAAAATAGATTCATCTTAGTGCTGTATTACAATAAATCTACAGTACTCAAACAAACGGGATATAGGAGAGTGTAACCCGTTGAGGAAAAAAGATAAAGACAAGTATTTCGCCGTCTACGCGGAAATCGGCAGAAGAGTTTCATATTACCGCCATCTGCGCGGATTAAGTCAAGAGGAACTCGCGGCAAAGGTTGATATTAGCACAAGTCATTTAAGTAAAATTGAAGCACCGAATACTGCGGCGTCCCCCGTTCAATAGACAGAAAAAGCACAAGGATAACATAGTTTTTCACAGGATAGCTTACTATTTCGCTGATTTAAGCAGCCATAGCCAACAAATAGTACTCTTCGGGAGTTCGGTATCCATTGGTGGCATGAATTCGTTGCCGGTTATAAAAGATTTCCACATATTCAAATACGGCGGCCCTGGCCTGTTCGCGGGTACCGTTGCCCGATCAGCCATTCATATTTCATCTTGCCCCAAAATGCCTCCATTGGTGCGTTGTCCCAACAGTTGCCCTTCCTGGACATGCTGCAAATAAATCCGCGCTCTTTGAGTACATCCTGATAATCCTTAGAGCAATACTGGCTGCCACGATCGGAGTGAATGAGTACGCCGTGGGGCGGCCGAGCTCGCTTGCAGACACTGTCTAACGCCTGCATGACCAGTTCTTTGGTCATCCGCTCACTCATGGATAATCCGACCACTCTTTGCCCGCATAGGTCAATGATGGCAGCCACGTACAGCCAGCCTTCCTCCGTCCATAGATAGGTGATGTCACTGACCATTTTTTGATTGGGCCTGGAGGCTGTAAACTCACGGTTTAACAGGTTTTCGGCAACGGCAAGGGCATGTTTCGAATTCGTAGTGGCCTTGAATATTTTGGCTGTTTTAGAGTGAATGCCCGCCTGCTTCATCAGGCGTTCTATCCGCTTATGATTTACTCTCAGACCCTTACGGCGCAACTCTTGATAGATTTTACGGCAACCATAAACATGGCGTTTCGTTTGATGAAGTTGCTCAATCTGCGCCAAGATGGCCTCGTTTTCTAAGTCCCTTTGGCTTTTCGGGCGATTTTCCCATGCATAGTAGCCACTGCGGGATACCCCCAGCACTTTGCACAGCTTCTCCACCCGATAGGTTTGGCGGTTAGCTTTGATAAATTTGAACCGTTTTATTTCTGGTTCTTCGCGAAGTACGCTGCCGCCTTTTTTAAAATCTCGTTTTCCTCCCGCAGGTCACGATTTTCTCGTTCTAGCTTTCTTAGCCGCTCATCGTCTGGACTGAGCTTGCCGCTGCCGGGAAAAGGGGCATTAGGTTTTTCCCGATACTTTTTCAACCACCCATGAAGCGTATTCTCATTGATCCCTAACTCGGCTGCCACTTTGGATACCGGCCTACCGGTCGCTTCTACTCTTTTCACCGCTTGCAGTTTAAACTCGGCGCTAAACTGTTTCACCATTTTCATTCCCCTCTCTGATTCCAGTATACTACGCGTTTCTACTGTCCATCAAAGGGGGGACGGGGCATACACCCATCAGCTTTTCACTTGATATACTTCTCGTGATTGCCGATGGTCTGGATGTCCATATTGCAGCATTCTTTAATCCACCTGAATTATTTAATCCTTTTATAAAGAATACTGACAATAGTTAGCCAGCCGACCGGTATAGTCGGTTTTAATTTTTATAAACGCCGCCCCAGGCCTTACTGAAAAAGCCTCCTTACGTGCTGGATAACGAAAAAGCGGTTCCCGCCCCAAGGCTTACTGCCGGATTGACCGAGCGAAGCTTTGCGGTGGGAACCACTTTTTTATAGGACGCCGACAAGTTAAGAATACTAATAAAAGCAATAACAGGTAACCCGCCGGTAGCTAGTGTCTTGACCACATTATCTTTTTAGTTTGCTGACGGCCAAAATGGCAAATGGCGGCGTCAGCCCCTACTAGCAGACCCCTGCCAGTAGCATCGTCGGTGCTTCCTTCCCTTTACCATTTCGCCCTAAAACTAAATTATAACATGCCAAGACACCAGGAGTGTTAATTAACTTTCTTTCTAAGTTTTGGCAATGGCGTAACCGGCTCAAGAATTGCAATCGCTTGCTTGCTGAGTTTTGCATTGTCGATGTCCAGCACATAGTGCTCCTTTGCCCCGTCATAAGGGTACCCTTTATCGGCTTCCTGCATCGTTTCGTCCAAGCACGGAAGAATTTTTACAAACACAGTATTATCGCAGACAAGTAAAATCGGTTTATCGTTTACATAGACCATATACTCCCCGAACATCTTTCTGTAACGGATTTCTCCCGCACCGGCGATCTGGTCGCAGACATATTCAATAAAATCGATAGTACTGGCCATTCTTACCCCTCGTCAAACGCTGCCACCGCAATAGGCAACGCCTGTATCACGATATTCCCGGTTGCAGGCAGCCCCACCAAAACGGCGCTGATGATTTCCTCCCGGGTCGCGCCCAGAGACTTTGCCATTTTTACATGGAAAGGCAGGCCGCCCTCAAGGCGAACTGCAGCCAGCACCGCAATATAAACGAGTTCTTCAGTCTTTTTGTCAAGGGCACTTGCTTTATCGAGTGTCTGCACAAACTCCATCCAAGCGCCCTGTACTTTTGGAGCCTCTTTTGAGAAGGCTTCAAAGGATTTACTTACCTTCATGGTTTTTCTCCCTTCATCCTGTTCACTTATTTTCTTGGGGTTATATCTATCGCATATTCTGCTTTTGCTTGCATTGTGTATTTTAAGATAAACGATTTTTTCGCTTCCGTATAGCCGTCTCGCTCATGCTCATAGATTTTTAGCAGGAGCATTTTTAGCCCGTATTCCGAGGCAGTCTCCGGATGTGCGATTAAAAAGTCGCAAGCCAGTTTTATGGGGAAATTCCCTTTCAATGTTTGGTCATAGTTACTCTGCTGTGGGTATTATAAAATCCCAAGGTCTTTTAAAATGGCCTTTGATATTTCCCTGGCCTTACCGCCAGTAGCTCCATCCGGCGCCTGAATATTAACGGCAAAGAAATACCGGTTTCCTGGTTTTTCTACACAGCCGACAAACCAGCCGAGCTTTTGTTCTCCATCTTCCAAACCGGAACCGGTCTTGCCCAGCAAGCGTATCCCATTGTTTTCCGACACCGTGATATTCCGCTTGACTACTTCTATATTATCTGGCGAAAACGGCAATGTACCGGCATATAATCTGCGCAAAAGCTCCACTTGCTCGCGCGCTGAAATCTGGAGCGAGGAACGCAGCCAGAAGGTAGTAAGTCCACCGGAAATATCCCGGTTGCCGTATTCAATCGTATCGAGATAGTCCTGCATTCTCTTGTCGCCAATGCGAGAGGCGAGTTCCTGGAAGTACCAGACTACTGAATCCCGAGTGGCGGCTGCGAGTGTTTGATCACGGTTCCATGCCGGGAACGAATACTTTTTTCCATTCCACGGAAACAATGTATACACGTCTTCAATATCTAAAACACCCGTTTCCAGGCCAATCAGCGAATTGTAGATTTTGAATGTGGAACACGGTGACAAGCGGATTGTGCTTTGCGGTTCGTTAAACACGGTGTATTGGTCTTGCGCTTCATCATACATAATAAACGTACCAGTAATTCCTGGAGCATACTTCTCAAAGTCGCGGCGCTCCACAAAATTAGCCGCATTCACACTGGCTGTAGCACTAAGAAAAAAAAGAGCCACAGCAAATAAAGCCAAAAATACTCTTTTCACTCTAAACTCATCCCAAAAATTTCTATAAATCCCAGCAAACTTAGTATAGCATTGTCTAAAATATTCGTCCAGTCAACCTAGTTTTCGCTCCGTATTTCAGCACTACCCTATCGCCTCTATCAACTGATAAGGAGCGGACAGCCAGCCATAGAGCGGTATCCGTTGGTTGTGTTACCTAACAAAATGAAAAGTTGCGTTTTCCTCATTTTGCCACTATAATTGTAAATGATAAATATAATCATTATCATTTACAATTATTTTTATATGCCGTGATTCTAAAACTTACCGCCCGCTTTTGCCGCCGGATTATCCAGTTCTACTACCATTAATATAACACAACGAACCGTGTTACATTCAGCGTGCCTCCTGTTTGCTTAGTGCCGTCACAGCGCTGGGAACCTGTTATTCTTCCCGGTCCGGCCGGAATGTGAGACAAACAGTGCATAGATCATGTTCAAGGAGTGTGGAATCAGCCAAATGGAGAAAAGCAAACAATCCCCTGTTTTGTTTAAGGCAGACTCAACGCTGAGAGAGAGAAAAAAGGAGTGGGTTCGGCAGGTCCGGTTAAAGCCGGATATTGGCGTGCTGGGAGATGCTTGCAGAAACGAAAGGAGTTATCTTATGAAAACGGGGAAGAAGTGGCGAAAAATCAAACTCACATTACTGAGTTTCGTCCTTATGGCCGCATTGAGCCTGCCGGCATATGCCGCCGAGGAGGAAATCATCTATCAGTTGGACGAAGTGGTGGTAACTGCCTCTGGCTTCGAACAGAATATTATCGATGCGCCGGCCAGCATCACGATAATTACCAAGGAGGAACTGAACCGGCGCGGCTACTCCGACCTGGCCGAGGCAATCGGCGACGTGGAAGGGGTGGACGTGCTTAGCGGCACTGGAAAAACCGGCGGCCTGGATATCAGAATCCGCGGCATGGACAGCGAATATACTCTGATCATGGTGGACGGCATCCGCCAGAACGGGACCACCGACGTGACCCCTAACGGCTTTGGCGCAATGAACACCAGCTTCATGCCGCCGCTGGCGGCCATTGAGCGCATCGAAATCATCCGCGGCCCGATGTCGACCCTATACGGGTCTGATGCAATGGGAGGCGTGGTGAACATTATCACCAAAAAGGTGGCCGACGATTGGAGCGGCTCCGTTACGCTCGACCATACCTTCCAGGAAAATACCGATTTCGGCGATATATCCCGTTTCTCGTTCTATACCAGTGGGCCGCTGACCAAAGATAAAACGGGTCTGGCCCTGCGCGGCAGCATCCTCCGGCGGGAAGCCTCCCTGGTTGAATCTTCCTCGACCGGCATCGACCTGTCGAAACGGGGACCCAATCCGGTCAAACGGGATGTCTACAATCTGGGCGGCCGCTTCACCTGGCGGCAGGATAACAATAACAGCTTCTGGCTGGACGCCGAGACGGCCAAACAGAAATACGACAACAGCGCAGGCCAATTGGGGACGCTGGGCAGTTCAGGCGGTTATGCCGATGAACTTCGCTATGAGCGTCAGAAAGTGACGCTGGGCAGTGAAAATAAGGTATCCTTCGGCACCTGGACTACCAGCCTGTCCTATAATCAGACCGAAACCAAGGGACGGCTGATCCCGGCATCGGCTGTTCCCTCCGGTTCGCCCTATATAGGCATTCCGCGCGAATTAAAAAATTCCAACTGGATTCTGGACACCAAACTGGTCGCTCCCATGGGCGAAAACCATAAACTGATCGTTGGCGGGCAGTACTGGGATGCGACGATGGAAGACGGACTGGTGATGGTGAGCCCCGGCGGCGGCAAATTCAAGCAGGAAAGCACGTCTTTCTTCGCCGAAGATGAATGGCGGCTAAAGGATTCATTATCGCTGACCTACGGCGGACGCTATGAACATACCGATTCGTTCAGCGGCCACTTCAGCCCCCGGACCTATCTGGTCTGGCAGGCCAAGGAAGGCTGGACGGTAAAAGGCGGCGTCAGCACCGGCTATAAGACGCCGAAACTGTCGCAGCTGCATGACGGACTCAGCGGAGTTTCCGGTCAGGGAACCGTCCTGCTTATAGGGAATCCTAACCTTAAACCGGAAGAAAGCACCAATACCGAACTGGGCGTTCACTATCAAAACAATAGCGGCTTCAGTTCCAGCGCCACAATGTTTCACAACCGCTATACCAATAAAATTTCAGGCTATAGCATTGATGCTAATACATCAAGTTACACAAACGTCGGCAAGGCCAAAACGCAAGGGCTTGAACTGAGCACCGTCCTTCCTTTGTGGAATGAAGACTGGTCGCTGAATATGAACTATACATACACCCACAATGAGCAACTGGGGGGAAACGATGACGGCGCCCGCCTGACCAATGTACCGGTGCACATGGCCAACGCACGGCTGAACTACCGGCTCAACGACCGGACCGCCACCTGGCTGAAAGCGGAATACCGCGACAAGACCGCACGCTTCACCCAAAAATACGATAATCTTTCCGCTGCCAATAAAGCGGTCCATGACGCCTTGGGCGGTTACTTCAAATCCTATACCTTACTTAACCTGGGCGGTTCTTATAAAGTATCGAAGGATGTGACGCTCAATTTAGGGATTAACAACCTGACGGACAAGGATTTTACCGCCACGCATGTGATCAGCTATGGCAGCGGCAGCAGCACCACCACCGCCGGCGACTATTTCACCAGCGGACAGACGACCACCGGGTACGTGGTCTCGGGCCGCAACTACTGGATGTCGGTCAACGTCACCTTCTAAGCATCTAGGCAGGCAATAATCCCTTATTCTTCATTAACATGCGCATCATGATGCGCAGAATTTTCTAACGATTCATCACCACACCGTATTGGTTTTTTACATCAACTTTATAGTGGGACAGCCACTCATCCCCCATCCCCTGTATTTCATACTTCCATTATAAGGGGCTGTCGCGCTAAGAGAGCGCCCCAAAAAACAAAAGACGGCAAACCGGCACTTCATTAAGTTGAAGTGCCCCCTGTCAAGTAGACCGAGCAAAAAAAAGAAAAGCATGGTATTGAAAATGGATGCCCCAAGGCGTCCGTTTTCATTTTTACGGCACTATGCTGCAGCCAAGAGTAAAGCACGTAATTCCAGCGGCGCGAGGCCGCCCGGCTTTTCTTGGAAGCGTCTGTTGTTGTAAAAACGGATGTAGTCGTCAATCGCGTTTTTGAGGGTGTCATAGTCAAGGAATCTGTGAAGGTAATACATTTCGGCTTTCAAAGTGCCCCAAAACGCCTCCTTTGGGCCGTTGTCAATGCAGCGCCCAACGCGGGACATGCTCTGTATCATACCCTGAGCGTCAAGTTTTGCCTTGAATACTCTGTTCGTATACTGGAATCCCCGGTCACTATGAAACAGAGGTTTTGCGTTTGGTATTTTATGGCGGCTTCATCGAACGTGTCAAACACTAACTTGTTGTTATTGCTGTGGCCAATAGCATAGGAAACAATACTTTTATCTTTCAAGTCGAGAATCGCGCTGAGGTACATCTTTTCACTGTCCCCATATTTAAACTCTGTAACATCCGTAAGCCACTTTTCGTTGAGCTTTTCAGCAGTGAACTGACGGTTGAGGATATTCTCCGCCGTGATCTCCGGTGTGGATTTGACATAGTTGGGTTTCTTCCGGCGAATAACCGATTTCACCCCAGTGCTTTCATGACTCTATAAACGCGCTTTTTGTTGCAGTGCAGGTGAAACCGACGCTCTAAGTTGAGCTGCATCCGACGGTATCCGAATATCCCATTGGACTCTTGGTAGAGTACGCACATATAGTCAATCAACTCAGTATCCTTGGCTGCTTGTTCGCTGCTGCCGTCTCGGTGAAGCCATTTATAATAAGAGGAACGGTTCAGTTTGAGAATGGCGCAAAGCGCACGGATAGGATACCGCTTCTCTTCATGTACATTGCTTACCGCCAAATACTGATTCTCAAGCCGCACTAGGCTTAGTCCACACCTCGCCCCCTTTCGAGTGCCTCCATTTTTTTTAACAAGTCGTTCTCCATCTGAAGCCTCAGATTTTCAGCTTCTTTGAGCTTTAACTGCGCACGCAGTTTTTCAACCTCGCTCATAGAAGCTTCCTCTTTGCATTTGCCACGGCGATCAACGAGGCCCTCAGGACCATCGTTTTCGTATTTCCTGACCCATCCATAAATTTGCTGATAGGACACACTGTAGCGTTCAATGGCCTTCCCGTAGTCCTTATTGTTGGCTATGCAATAGCTGACAATCTCAATGCGTTCCTCTATTGTCGTCTTGCGGCTTTTTACCATGTAGATCGAACCCCCACTATTTGGCTGCTTGAAGTCTTCATGGTCATTATACCGCTTGATCCACTTCTGTAAAATAGCATCGCAGCTAATATCGTATCGTCTACAAATATCCCTCAGGGAACCCTGCCCAGATTGATACGCCATTACCGCTTCTTTCTTAATTTCTGGTGCGTATTTGCGCCATCGCTCAGACGGAATTAAACCGTCAACTCCCCGTGTTTCATACAATCGTGTCCATTCTCTCAATCGGTATTTCTTAATCCCATATTTTTGCGCTATCTCACTCGGACCTATTTCCCCAGATAGATAGGCTCTGACCAATTCCACTTTCTTTTCCGATGGCAATTTCCCTTTATGGGGCATAAAATATGCTCCCCTTTCCATATACAGTGTTTTTTTATTTCCACTGTCTACTTTAAGGGGAGCATATCATAGCCGGAAGCCGTCTTTTGTTGTAAAATCAAATTTGTGAAAATCCAGAAATTACAACCAAATTATACAACAGACGGGAACATATATCAACTGGTCTTGCCGATGGATATCGGCGAACTCATCCCGGCAGACGATTCGGTACGGTTACTCAGCGCGATACTCGAAAGGATGGATTACAGCAAACTATACGCCGCGTACTCCCGCATGGGGAGAATCGAGAGGTCACCGAAGCGTCTGTTCAAAATCCTCGTCTACGGCTATATGAATGGCATCTATTCCAGCCGCAAACTCGAACAGGCCTGCCGTAGAGACATCAACTTTCTATACCTCTTAGGCCGGGCAAAAGCGCCCGATCATGCCACAATTGCCCGATTTCGCAGCGAGCGACTGACAGGCATCTTCGGGGTCAGGCCTTACACTTCGCACAAATTGTTGCTAATCTTTTCTGCCAGGCACTTCAGTTCATCTCTGTCAGCGACTTTATTGTACCCTCTAATAATCCCGCTCATGCTTAGGGGTAGCACCTTGGTCAACTCTGTTTTTGTCATTACTCCCATCCGAACTGCTACGTAGATGAGAATATTTCTCGCCGCTACCACGCGACGGTCATGTCTTTCTTGCATGATCTGTTCTTTATTGATCTCGCTGACTGATGCTACTGTTGCTAATATTTCATTAAAAGTAACGGATGAGGCTTCTGGCGCCTCGGATGTTTCTATTGTCTCCGGCTTCGAATATATATGCTCAAAAGTTTCGGCTTGCTGAATCTCCGACTGTTCTACTTCCATATATTCCATATACTTCTCAATCGCTTTCGTTTTGTTATTAGAAAGCATGGATAATATAAATTCCGTATCCACGATACTGCTGTTTCCAGTCTGATATGCAAGATGACTAGTCCACCAGGGTTGAGAGGTCCCGGCCTTTATGGGATTCTGATGAATATACCGCAACAGGCTTACAAGATACTGATCACTATTACACAGCTTTGCCTTATATCGCTGTTCGAAGACGTGGCCCACTCTGTCATATTTTCGGTTATAGTATTGGGTATAGCTCTGTTGTATCCCTTGCATGATTTTAGAAAGTGGTTCATCTGCAACTCCACCCAGCAGGTGGACATGGTTATCCATGATCGCATAGGCGTACAGATGAAACTGGTACTTCTGTTTATACCTCTCAACGAGGGCAAGGTACTTTGACTTATCAACTCCATCATGAAACACAACTTCTCGGTTGTTGCCGCGAGCTATAATATGATACAGCGCTCCCGCATAATGAATTCTCGATTGTCTTGCCATCTGATACCACCATCCTGCCTTTCTCTTCCGAGACCATACTATCATATTTTACCATTAGTGTAAATAGTGAGGCCTGACCCCAAAATAAAAAGCAAAAAAGCAAGATTCGCAGCTCCGACAGCCTGCGAATCCCACCCTCGTTCAATATCTGTGTTATTGTGTGACGGACGGCAAATTGTCTAAATTATTCTCTTCGTTTTCATCCGGCAGAGATTTTAAATACTCAGTCCCGTTTCTTATAGCAACGCCGACTCCTTGAATGCCGCCCTGCTTAGCAAGCTGAACACCGTCTTCTTTGCTCAAGACACGACCATCCGACAACCGATAACCGGCAACGCGCCCGCCTTCCTTTACCAGGGCGACGATTTGTTCGGCATCCACATTCGGTTGCGGTATATCCTGTAATGCCATCATCGGCAGCTCTGACAAATCATTTTTTCTATCAGATATAAATATCAACCTCCAATCACCGTTTAGTTTAAAGCGATCTCTTTAAAAATAGTTTTCCAACAAAGAAGGATATTATTCTATTGACCCCGGCGTCCGCCTTCGCGGACGATAATCTTATTCTCCGACTTCTATAAAAACAGTTCAACCTGTACTCCTCAGTTTTACCATCAGCTCGCGCAAAGGCAATATTTTACCGGCGCGACTTAGCTCTTCCGCTTCATCCAGTTTTTCTTATAATTTCATAAGGGGACACTCGGGGACGTCAGACTCTGCGAAAACAATTAAAGATTAACCTGATAAAACTAGCCTTAAACCATGAACGTCGATGCGCTGATGGAGGTGATAACGATTGACTACCGGTTCTTTTATCTATGTGATTGACTATTCCTATCGGGAAATTCGTTATCTGCGACGCTTTCTTTATTTACTCACCTGCTTCGGCGCAGCTCCGGAAAACAGCAGCAACCCGATTCAATTAACTTCGCCGATCCATTGCAGCGCCTTTTTTAAGCGCAAGTGGAGGTTGTCCATGTGGTCGCCGTCGTCCCAGATAAGCGGTATGTCACGTTCAAATAATTGCTGCTCCAATACAAGCTGAGCCCGCTGCACGCATTGAACGGAATGACGCAAAGGGGGAGGCTCACAGGATCCTTCCCTGCGTCCTGAAAGTAAAAGAACGCGGCTGGCGGTGCTGCACGGCGCATGGTTCTGCATGAAGTCAATGAGACTCGGATACCACAGGGAGCCGGATATGCTGACCGCACGTCCGAAGCAGGCCTGTTTGTATATCGCATACAATGAGATCAGCCCGCCGAGCGACACCCCCAGGATACATGTATTTACAGGATCGGGTAAGGTTCGGTAAACGTCATCGATATAAGGCTTGAAATCATTGGCCAGAAAATCAAGATATTGCTCCCCCAACCCGCCGAACGCAGGTACACCGGCCGTCAACGCCGGCGCCGGCCAGGGCGTATAGTCATCCAAGCGATTCCGGGGAATGACGCCTACTATAATATGTTCGCGGCCGTGTTCCTCTATTGTGCCGTTTGCACTGTCAACCATAGCTTCCAAAACAGGGAGAAGCCGGTCGCCGTCCTGCACATAGACGACGGGATAACGCTTATCGTCGTGGAGGTAGGACGCAGGCAGGCAGACAAGATAATCCCGATCCTCGAATTTGTTTTTGTGGATTATAATTTTCAAATAAACATCCCATCCTTTTTTTCCATATACTTAATGGGGGAATTTCTGACAACAGCAGTTTTTATCCCGCTCCTACTGCTGCCGCAGCGCCTCATTGATCCACAGTGATACCAGGTGGACTGCACCGCGAAAACCTACAAAAGGCGGTTCGTAGGGATTCAAACGCCACTTTATATCCGGATTCGCAATTTGCAGCTCCGCATTGCGCCCGGCCCAAGCCAGAACCTCGCCGCTGGCCATGAGCAATCCATTGCCCTGACTTTGAACCGCTTGCGTCCACTGTTCCTCGGTAAAATAGGGGACGTCCTCAGACGCCATAGCTGGGCTGTCGCACCAGCACCTGCCCTGGGGCAGGGAAAGTTCGCCGCAGGCAAAGGACAGGATGCCTTTTACCACGTCGGCATGGCCGCCGACGGATAAGCGCCTGTTCTCCGGGTGCTCCCTAACCTGCCTGAATAAGGGCAGCGCCGGCGAAATCAGCCGCAGGGCTTCGTTCCGCTGCCCGTTCACGTAGCTGCGGTCGGGCGTTATACCGGTGATTTGGGCCAGTTGCTCAAGACATTCGCACGTTCCCTGTATGCCGTAAGGCCGGGCCAGCAAATACGGCGTGCCGAACCGCTGTTGCAGTTGCTCCGCTGCCGGCACTCCCTCCCGCCGGAGCACCAGGTTGACATGCGCCCCGCCTAGCTGCTCGATTTGCTTCACCGACGTATCCGAAGTCAGGACGCACAACGGCCTTAGCCGGAAAGTCCCCGCCAGGATACGGGCGATCTCGCCGGCGTCCGCCTGAAAGCGGAACAAATCGGCGCAGGAACCGATCAGATTAAAAGTCGGCAACGGCGTCTTGGGCACATCTTGGGGTAGTATTTTGACAAGCTGCAACAGCGTTGCCTGTATCCCACGGTGCTGGCCGCTATCAAAACCGACATTACTAAAGGGAAGCAGGCGCATATCCGGGTAATCCGGCTGCAGCTCCCGACAAAGCGCGGGAATATCCGTGCCAATGATCTCCGGCACAGCGGAGGGCAGGAGAAACAGGACACGCGGTTTGTCTCTACAGGCAATATCCGCAACAGCGCGGCTCAGTCGCCCGGTGCCGCCAAGGGCAACATCAGTTTCGTCAAGATGGGTGGCATAAAGTTTGCAGGCGTCCATAACGCCGGCCCGGTTCAAAAATACCCGGCCGTAGAGCATATGCCCCATGCAACCGAATTCCAATAAAGCGGCATCGCGGATGGAAGCCAGCGTCCACAACATTCCCATACGGCCGGAGGGAATCGGCTTGAATCTATGCAAGCCCATGCCGCGCACCTCCTTCCTTTACCACCGAAGGCTGCTCCAGCGCGTGCAATAACTTCCGGAGCAGGCTGCTTGTCCTTTCATAGCCGGACAGGCCGTACAGGTCGGACAGGTATGGCACGCAGGGAAACCGGACTTTTGCGCCGGTCACATCCCCCAGGCATAAATCAGGAGCAAGGCTTGCCAGCAGCGGCGCGTCCGCACCGCTGTTGACCATATGGCAGACCAGAGGGTCATACCCAAGCGCCTGTAAAACTTCGGCCCACTGTTTATCGTCCGGCCAGAATTCCTCCAGGTGCAGCAGCACCGGCTCCATGCCCATAGCTGCCAGAAAGGCAGCCAGCGGCAGCGCCCTGACAGGGCCAATATGAGCGCAAATATAACGGCAGCCATGCAGGCGTTTTCTCGCCTGCTCCTGCAGGGACAGGGCTTCCAACCGTTCACGGTTAAATTCATTTCCCCATTGCAGTCCCAGCTTCTCAGCAATCGCCGCATAGAGTGCATCAATCTCTGCCGCAGCATAAACAGTGTGCAGGCGAAAAGCGGGAATGCCGAAGGACTGCTCCATGGCTGCCGCCAAGGGGTCCGCAAACGGCGACAGCACCAGATTCAGCGCCGCATCGGGGGCCGCTAGAAAATCGTCCAGCGCAGACCCCGGCGACAGGCAGCGCAGGGAAAAACCCTGCTGTTTTAGCGCGCGCAGAATAGGCGGCAGGGGGATATGTTTTTCACCCGGTGAACGGCCCAGCACATTGATGACCTGCGGCCGCACCGTCCTTGGCTCCATCAGGGTGCCGATTGCCTGCAGCGTTTTCCATGAGCCGGCGGGGAAGCTGTTGCACTTGAAATGCCCCAGCATTACACAGGTTAAGCGGGCCGACAGCTTAGGCTGCGCCTCCCGGACAAGGCCCTCAATATCCTCGCCAGTCAGCTCAGGCACACAGGTGGCCAGCAGCAGAACGGCTTTGGCCCCGGCCTGATCCAGCTTTTGCAGCGCCTCCATCAGCCCCTGGCGGCAGCCAAACACCACCTCGCTGGCGTCGAGCACATACGTCCAGTGTTGTTCTCCCGGTTTGACCTGAGTATTGGCCAGGACAATACGGCTATAAGTGGCGCATTCCGGCGTTCCGACCACCAACGACGACAAGCCTTTGATATTCCCCGCCAGCGCCAAGGCCGGATGCAGGGGGCAATGGCTGCCCGGAAAGGCGGCGGGCGTCAGGAATTTTACCCCCCCATTGGATTTAACGGCGGAAAGTCGCTTTAAATGGCTTACAGCGGGCAAGAGCATTCACCTCCGTCCGGGTCCTCCGCCCAAAGCCGCGCCAATTGCCGGTAATGCGCAGCCAGCGGACTGGCGGGAAAAGCCTCCACCACGGTTTTCCCCAACGCCTCGGCCTGCTGGATAAGCGGGTCCCGGGGCAGGCGGTACAGCACCGGCACGCCTATTTCCCCGGCGGCTTTGGCTACCAATTCCTGCTCGTTATCAAAATTCTTGGCGTTGAGGATCAATCCCCGCAGCGTCGCGTAGCCGCGTTGCCCGAAGCTTTTAACTGCCTGGGCAATATTGGCGGCGGCATAGAGCGACATCATTTCGCCGGAGGTTACGATGCACACCTCGTCCGCATAGCCGCCCCGGATGGGCATGGCAAAGCCGCCACAGACCACGTCCCCCAACACGTCGTAAAGCACCACATCAGGCTTGAATATTTTATAGGCGTTAAGTTCCGCCAGCTTTTCGAAGGCAGTGATGATGCCCCGCCCCGCGCAGCCCATCCCTGGCACCGGGCCTCCCGCTTCCACGCATAAAACGCCGCAGGCTCCCTTCAGCACAAGGTCGGAAAGCTCCGCGTCCCCTTTTTCCCGCAGGGTGTCAAGCACCGTGGGAATGGGGACGCCCCCCGTCAGGTTGCGGGTGGAATCGGCTTTGGGATCACAGCCGATTTGCATAACAGTCAGACCCATGGCGGCGAGCGCCGCCGCTACGTTGGACACTGTGGTGGATTTTCCAATACCGCCCTTGCCGTAAATGGCTATTTTTTTCATGCCAGCACCTGCTTTCATTTGTTTTCCTGCCCCTTGATCAGATCGTAGGAAATGCAGGCGGGACGTCCGGTTCGGGGGTCTGCGACGACGTTAGCGTCGATATGGAAAGTCTCACGGAGCACCGCGGCCGTCATGACCTCAGCCGGCGGGCCGTGGCGGATGATATCCCCGCTGCGGATGGCGACCATATAATCTGCGAAACGCGCCGCCAGGTTCAGGTCGTGCAGCACCATGACAATCGTGCAGTTCTGCTCCCGGTTGAGCCGGAATAAAAGCTCCAGGACCTCCAGTTGATAGGATAGGTCCAGATAGGTCGTCGGTTCATCCAGCAGAATGAGGTCGGTTTGCTGCGCCAGCGCCATGGCAATCCATACCCGCTGTTTTTGTCCGCCCGAGAGATTATCCACCGCCGTGGTTTCCAGCTCCGTAAGCTTCGTGACCGCCAGCGCCCAGGCGATGATTCTTTTATCCTCCGGTCTGAGCTTGCCGAAACCCCGCTGGTGGGGGAAGCGGCCATAGGCCACCAGCTCGCTCACGGTCAACCCCGCCGGCGCCTGCGGCGACTGGGGCAGGATCGCCATCTTCTGCGCTATTTCCCGGGTGGAAAGGCTGCGGATATCCTCGCCATTTAAGTACACCATGCCGTTTTTCGGCTTCAAAATACGCCCCACTGCTTTGAGCACCGTGGATTTCCCACAGCCGTTCGGTCCGATGATGGCGGTGATCTTTCCCCGCGGAATCTGGAGCTCCAGCTCATCGACGACGAGGTTGCCGTCATAGGCGACGGCCAGATTTTCAGTTGCAATGCTGTTCATATTCTATCCCTGCCTTTGTTTACTGTCTGCTCCTGGTGAGCAGGTACAAAAAGTACGGTGCGCCCACGATCGCAACCATAATGCCGGTGGGAATTTCAAAGGGCTGGACGATCACCCGCGCGATCGTATCCGCAACCGACACCAGCACCGCTCCGGCCAAGGCGCAGGCGGGAAACAAAACCCTGTGGCCCGGCCCCACCAGCCGCCGCGCCAGATGGGGCGCAATCAGCCCCACAAAGCTGATGCTGCCGCTGACCGCCACACAGGAGGCTGCCAGCGCCACCGCGGCGGCCAGCAGGCGCCGGCGCTCCTTTTCCACCGCCGCCCCTAAGCCGCAGGCGATATCATCCCCCAGACTCAGCACGTCCAGCACGCGGGCCTTGGACAGCACATAGGGAATCAGCAGCAACAGCCAGGGCAGCAGCGCCAGGACAAACTTCCAGTTGGAGCCCCAGATGCTGCCTGCCTGCCAGGCTGCCACAAAATCAAACTGCGTATCGTCCAGCTTGACCACCAGCACCGTGGTCAGGGCGGAAATGCCGGCCTGCACCGCCACACCGGTTAAAATCAGTCGAATCGGCGCAATGCCGGTCTGCCGCTTGTAAGCCAGAGCATAAATCAGAATCGCCGTGATCCCGGCGCCGATGAGTGCCAGGAACGGCAGGGTAAAAACCGACAGGATGGACTGGGACCGAAAAAACAGCACGAATAAAATGACCGTCAGCCCCGCGCCGGCGTTGATGCCTAAAAGGCCCGGGTCCGCCAGCGCGTTGCGGGACACGCCCTGGATAATGCAGCCGGACAGCGCCAGCCCCGCGCCCACCAGCATGGCAATTACAATGCGGGGCAGCCGGAAGCCGAACAGGATCAGGTTCTCCATGTCGCTGCCGCCGCCGAACAGCGTGCGCAGCGTATCCAGGGGCGAGAGCTTCGCGTAGCCGGTGTTCATGCTGACGAGGAACGACAATAGGAGCAGTACCGAAAAAGCGAGAACAATACCGGTATGCCTGATAGCAATTTTTCGTTTATAGGCTTGGTTTTTCTCCTGCTGCGCGTTCATCACAGCGCCCTCCTTTCCTTGCGGGCCAGGTACAGAAAGAAGGGAACGCCGATCAGGGCGATAAGCGCGCCGATCGGCGTTTCAAAGGGCGGGTTGAGCGTCCTTGCCCCCAAATCCGCCAATACCACCAACAGGCCTCCCGTCACTGCCGAGGACGGGATAATGAGCCTGTAATCCACACCAACCAGGAACCGGGCCAGGTGCGGTACGATCAGTCCCACAAACCCCACCGCGCCGACCACCGCCACGGCAGCACCGGCCAGCATCAGCACGACGGCGGCGCAGAGAAGCTTGACGAGCATGGTATTCAGTCCCAATCCCGTTGCCACATCTTCGCCCAGGCTCATGATGGAAATGGAACGGGAAAGGGCGATTGAGCCCAGGAGCGCGCCCGCAATCAACGGGGTCATAATCCTGATTTGCTCCCAGTTGGAGCCGGCCACGCCGCCCGCCGTCCAGAACATGATGTTCTGCGCCACGTCGAAATACAAGGCGACGCCCTGGCTGAGCGCAGCCAGCAGCGCGCTGACCGCAGCGCCCGCGAGCACCAGCCGCATGGGGGTCGCCCCGCCGCGCCGCAGGGACGCGATGCCATACGTAAGCCCCGCGCCGATTGCCGCGCCGATAAAGGAAAACAGGATGACCTGCAGGTAGGCCAGTCCGGGGAAAAACGCAAAGCAGAGGGCAAGGGAAAAACCGGCCCCGGCGTTTAGACCCATCAAACCGGAATCGGCCATAGGATTGCGGGTCACCCCCTGCATAACGGCTCCTGCCACCGCCAAGGCCGCGCCCACCAGGGCGCTGGCCAGCACCCGGGGCAGGCGCAGATCCACCACGATCAGGTGCTGCGTATCGGCCGCGTTAAAGTGAAACAAGGCGTTCCATACCGAGGACAGCGGGATTTGGGCCGCTCCTCTGGTAATGGAAAAGGCCATGATCACCGCCAGCAGCCCTGTGCCGCCGGCGATGATCAGCCCTGCCGCCCAGGGGCGGCTTTGCTTTTTTATTTGCTTTATTTGAACCGGCTTTGCCGGGGCATTTGATCGATCCATTGCTTATGTTCTCCTCCATGTCACGCGCTGAACCGTTGGCCTATTATTGCTGGAACAGCAAAAAGCCGGGCGCAGGCTTTGGCTGAAAGCTGCGCCCGGCTTTTTGCTTATATAAGGAGAATCTTACTTGGTCATGCTCTTGACGATGGTTTCAATTCCAAGCTTAATACCCAGGGGGCCGGCTGTCCGTACCGCCCCGTCCAGGTGGTAAACATGCCCGTTTTTTACGGCGGTTAACGACTGCCATACGGAGGAAGCCTCTGTTTCTCCCGACAGATAGCGTTGCCTGTATCCGTTCGCCTCCGACCCTAACGCGCCGAACAGGAAGATATAATCCGGGTTCATCGCCGCTATACCCTCCAAAGAAACCGCTGCCACCTTCCCGGGATAACCGTCCGGAGACTTAAGCCCCAGACCGTTCTCTTTGTCAAACCACACAGGATTTTCCCCTGAGCCTGTTATGACAAAGCTGCCTTTGTTGCCGCTGCTCTCAAATAGTAACGCCACAGTTTTATCGCTATTCCCGGAAAGCTTGCTCCTCGATTCAGCAATCAGCGCTTCGATATCCGCAATGTAGGCCGCCGCCTTTTCTTCTTCACCGAGGTACTCGGCAAAATCCCGCAACTGTTCCTTCCAGTCAGGGCTGTTGAACATCGCCACGGGAGCGATCTGAGAGGCTCTCTCATATAACTTCATATCCAGATGCTCTGCCTCAGCGGTCTGGAGAATAAGGTCAGGCGCCAGTTCCGCCAGCTTTTCAAGATTTGGCGCCTTGCCTTCCCCCAGTTCCTCAATTTGTGTTTTCGCAGCGTAAGGCTGCAGGGTTCCAAACCCGTTTAACGACCGTTCGGCATAAGTAGACGCAAGGGGCGGAATCTCCAAGGCCAACATACTTTCCATAAAACCAAAATCAAGAATCGCCACCCGGTCAGGTTTTTTCTTCAGGGTTATCTGTTTGCCTAAAGCATCTTTAATGGTTCGCGGCCACGCCGCTGCTGCTGCACCGGTTTCAACGCCAGCTGCCGGCGATGTTGCTGCGCCACTGCCCGCGGGTGTCCCCGCGCAGCCGGCAAGTACGCCCGTCAATAGGACGAGAGAGACAATCAGCCCTATATGCTTTTTCATTGTAATTTGCAACTTCCTCCGTTATTTTTTATAGGCTTGACATATTACCAGATTGCTTATAGCATAAAGATATATCTATGGCGCTCAACCATAGGCAATTACCGCTCCTGTCGACCTATAGCCACGAAATGAACCGCGGCCACTGCCACTGTTGCCAGATAGTTTTTAGAGCTTCTGCTTCTGTTAATGACTATCATTATCACTGATCTGTTTGTACCAGTATAACAAACTGCAAAGCACAGGCAAATAGATATTTTCCCAAAGCCTTGATTTTTTTCAAATTTTGCCCGAAATATAGCTATAAATAAAATTAAAACTTAATCAAATATTGATAAGAAAACCGCTAACGCGGCCCTTTGGCTTTGCGCATAGCAGTAATCCGGGAATATAAGGGCATGGGTTTACTTTTGGCATTACCCCAAGAGTAACAAAAGGTCTGGGCCCGAAGCCTCCAAAAGCTGAAAAGCCGGGCATTAACCTTGGTTCCTTGTTTTATCAGGACTTGCAGCCTCGCAAAACTTATACTTTCTGATCTTATAAAGAAAACTCGGCTTGCGCCGAGCCTTAGCGAAAGGGGAAGCCGATGTTGCCCTTAGCCAGGGAAAGTTATACTTTCTATCAGGATAAAATATCAATGATAATGACTATTATTGTCATTTAATTTTGAAAAAGAAACTCACCTTCAGGCGGAGTTTTTACCCCGGCAGAAGGTGAGTCGGCCTTAGTCAGAGATTTAGCGCTCTTATTTCCCGCTGATGCAAGCAGGAAGTTCCAGAACGGCTTGGCAGGGGAACATTTATAAACAAGAGCAGTCTTTACAGACTTGTTGCCGCTTAGGAGGATACAAAAAATGAAGGTGGATATCAACGATCTATCCGGCTATTTTGCCAAAATAAACTTTAGCGTAGTTGATATAAGACGAGCGGTTATCGAACCTGGAAGAAAACGTTTCGGTACAGTTACTTCGCCATTTTCAGGTATGATTTTTCCGCTGCGCGGCCGGTCAAGAATGTTTTTGGACGGCGTGCCCTATGACATGGAGCCAGGGAAAGTATTCCACGGCGGGCCGAATATGCCATTGGATAAAGAGGTTCTGGGACAGTCAAAATGGGATTTTATGGTCATACATTACCAGGTGCACGGCAATACCCAGGGGACGTTTCCCTATGCATTGTCGCATTATGAACTCAGCCCGGGCTATAATTCCGGGATAAACGACACGCTGCATCAGATGTACCATATCTACGCAACACCGGGTAATCTGTCGGCGCTGAAAATCAAATCCCTGTTTTTCATCATTTTGGATGAACTTCTAACTTGCGCCGATTGCCGGTTACATAACGGCAGCCGCGAACTGGTGGCAGAAGCCGCTGAATACATGAAGAATCACTATATGGAACCGCTCACCGTACCGGAATTAGCCAGGCAATATGGTCTGAGCAGCAAACAGTTTGCCTATTTGTTTCAAAAGCATACGGGCATGAGTCCGAATAAATTTCTGATTGAGTACCGAATGCGGCGGGCGAAAGAACTGCTCTGCACCACAGCCTGCTCGGTCGCGGAAATTGCGGAGTACGTGGGTTATTCCGATCCTTATTACTTCAGCCTGTTATTCAAGAAGCGAACGGGTTTGTCTCCCAGTACGTTGCAGGTATTCAGGAAAAATAAAAAGTTGATTACCAATTAAAAAATTACTGTACAGCATGGCATTCTAAAGCTGGCTGCAAGGCAGTCGCAACCCCTTTGCTCATAAGGGGTTGCGGCTGCTTTTTTGCTTTTTTACTGCCAAAGCCGGGATCTATTATAGATTTTGAATGCTCTTTGTCAATACGATCGCTACCCGTTGCCGCCGACAGCTTAAGCCGAATGATGTATTTTTTTGTTTTGGAAAAAAATCCAGGTCTGTTTAGAAATATATCAATTGTTTAGAAAAATATCAATTTACTCCCATGTTGGCTGTTGTTATACTCAATACATAAATTGAGAATGATCCTCATTCCCGGTTTTGACAGTTATAATGAAGCTGGCATAGCGCTGTTTGTCTACAGTTAAGTTATGTGCAAAGGAGTCGAACGGTATGAAGAAAAAAATGTCCCGCATCAGAAAAAAAGTCCTGTATGCCCTGATCGGCAGCAGTCTGTTCTGGCACGCGCCAGTAGTTGCCTACGCAGAAGAAGCGCCGGAAACCGCCGCGGTGGCCGAACAAACTGCCGAAGAACAAGTTGCTCCCAGCAAAGCAACTGCCAGACGGTCTGTATTCACCCTGGAAGGGATTGAAGTGACCGCCAGGCGCAGCCGCGATCTGCCGCCGGCCTATGCCGGCGGCCAGGTGGCCCGCGGCGCCGGGCTCGGCGTACTGGGCAACAAGGATTTCATGGACACGCCCTTCAACGTCACCAGTTACACCGCCCAAACCATCGAAGACCAGCAGGCCGAGACCCTGTTTGACGTGTTTACCAACGATCCCTCCGTCCGCTTTGCCACCCCCGGCGGACAGGTCAGCGAAAACTTCCGAGTCCGCGGCCTGGAGGTAAATTATCAGTATCTCTATTTTAACGGCATCGCGGGTTTGGCGCCGCACTATCGTGTTCCCGTGGAATTTCTGGAACGGGTGGAAGTGCTCAAAGGGCCCAGTTCCTTTCTCTACGGCGGCGTGAGCACCTCGGTGGGCGGTGCCGTCAACCTGGTGCCCAAACGGGCCGGCGAGGAGGATATCACCAACTTTACCACCAGCTATGCCTCCTCTTCCCAGTTCGGCGGCCATATCGACATCGGACGCCGCTTCGGCGACAACAAGGAGTGGGGCATCCGCTTCAACGGTCTATACTCGGACGGCGATACCACAACCGACGACCAATCCCGTAAGCGGCTGCTGGGCGCCCTGGGCCTGGATTACCGCAAGGACAAATGGCGCCTGTCTCTGGATGCCTATAGCACCGAGGAAAAGTACGACGGCGGTCTTATCTCCATGTATGACTTAAGCTCTTACGTGAAAGCTCCGGACGGCTCGATCAACGTATTCAAAGGGGTGTCGGGCACCACCCGGAATAACGGGATTTTGTTTAAAGGCGAATATGACATCCAGGACAATGTAACCGCCTATGCCGGTATTGGCAAACTATCCGCCAAAGCCCACGGCTTCATCAACGGCAATCACGTACAGGACCTGCAGGCAGACGGCTCGGCCACTCTCAAGGGTATCTTTAAGCAATACTTCTGGACCGACACCACGGCCTCCGAAATAGGGCTGCGCGGCACTTACCAGACCGGCGCGGTAAAGCATCAGGTCGTTTTGGGGGCAAACTTCCAGGATACCGATTTTTCCAATGCTTATACCAGTACAGCACTAAATATGGCAACGAATATCTACAACCCGGCTGCGGTTGCCGACCTTTACAACAGCCTGAAGGTGGGCAAGGGCAACAAGACTGCCGTCACCGAGCTTTCCAGTTTCCTCCTGGCTGACACGCTTTCCTTTGACGAGGATAAGGTCCAGTTGACGCTGGGGGTACGGCGGCAAGATGTGAAACAGACAACCTACAAGTATGCCAGTAGCCTTGCTACCGGTTCACCGGCATCAATATCCACCTACGACTCCGACGCCAACACGCCGATGGTCGGCCTCGTCGTCAAACCGTGGGGAGAAGCGGTGTCTCTCTACGCCAATTATATTGAAGCGCTTTCCCCCGGAACCGTGGTGGGAGCAGGCTTCGACAACATAGGTCAAGTACTGGCGCCGTACAAAACCAAACAGCGCGAAGTCGGCGCCAAGTGGGACAAGGGAGCTTTCGCCAATACGCTGGCCTTTTTCCAAATCGAAATGCCCAGTTATACGACTACTAACAAGATCTATTCCTATGACGGCAAACAGAAAAACCGCGGCATTGAATGGAATGCCTTCGGCAACATAGCGAAGAACCTCCGCCTGTTGGGCGGCATTGCCTATACCGACGGCGAACTGGTCCGCTCCAATACCGTCGCCAATAACGGCAACACGCCGTTGGGCGTACCCAAATGGACGATGAATGCCGGCGTCGAGTGGGACACGCCGTGGAATCAGGATTTATCACTTTCGCTGCGGACCGTATATACCAGTTCCCAATACGCCGACAATTCCAACAGCTTCAGAGTACCGAGCTGGGTGCGCTATGACATCGGCGCACGGTACAAGACCGTGATGAATAAAATCCCGGTCACCTACCGGCTCAGCGTGGAAAACCTGTTTGACAAACACTATTGGTCAGGTTACTCCGACAAGAGTCTTGCCACGTTAGGCAGCCCCCGCACCGTTAAGCTGTCGGCAGCCATGCAGTTTTAAACAGGGTTATCACTATGAATGTTGCTATGCTTGCTGCGGTCCGCCGGCGAAAAGAGCTTTGAGCCGGTAAAGGTCTATCATGTCAAATTTGGGGATATGCGCACCGGCCCCGGAAAACCATTTCATCCTTGAAATCATATATTATTTCGGTATATAATGAACATATGAATACGAATAATATTGCTGACGCGGAAAAGCCACGGATGAAAACTCAACAGGCTTACGATTTTATCCTTTCCCGGATTCTTCAGAGAACCTATAGACCGGGTGACCGCATTGTCATTGACCATGTCGCGGCTGATTTAAATTTGAGCATCATTCCTGTCAGGGAAGCCATCCGGCAACTGGAGGCAGACGGGTTTATCCAGGTAATCCCCTACAGCGGAGCCATTGTCCAGCTAATGAATGATACCGATTATGAGGAAACGCAGTGGGTGCTGTCGATCCTGGACGGGGGAGCGGCTTTCCTGGCGACCGGACATCTCACACCAGCGGATATCGAGACGCTGCAAAACTTAAATGACGCGATGAAGGAAGCATTGGCTAATTTTGAGTTTGAAGAGTTTGGCGAGTTAAATAAACAGTTCCATGAAACAATCTATCAACGCTGCGATAATGCTTACCTTATCGGCCGCCTCCGGCTGACCTGGCAGCGGTTGGCCCAAATGCGCAAAGCTGTTTTTTCATTTGTTCCCCGGCGGGCCAAAGAATCGATTGCCGAGCATGAAGAAATGATCAGGCTGCTGCAAGCATCGGCGCCGCCGGAAAAAATTGAGGAGTTTGCCCGCCAGCATAAGCTGAGGATGCTCCACGCGGTGATGCACCGCAAGCAACTGCCTCAATCTTAAATGCAAGGCTTTTGCCGATGGCTGCTGAAGTACTTGACATAAGCCAGCTTTCTAACGGAAAAAGAAAGCAGGGACTGCCGGAGAACGTGTTAAGCGTCTCCGCAGTCCCGTTTTTTTATTATCTTATCGCTAAATAACCGGACCCCGCATATAGATGTCCATGGAGTTAACATAGCCTGATATTTCCGCCTTAGTCATAACGCCGGAGGCGACGTTCACCAGCTCGTGCAGCACGCGCCTCCCGGCGTCGGGAATCGTGTCATCCCCGTCAATTACGGCGCTCAGGTTCATATCGATATGATCGCTCATCTTTTCAGCGGCAGTGCGGCTGCCGGTGATTTTGAGCACCGGTACAAACGGGAAGCCCTGGGGCGCTCCCCTGCCGGTGGCAAATACAATAACATTGCAGCCGGCAGCCGCCAGCCCGGTAAGAATTTCCGGCTCCCGCCCCGGAGAGTCCATCACCACCAGCCCTTTGACGGCCGGGCGCTCGCCATATTCATAAACCGCCTGAATGGGCGCCGATCCGGCCTTGGCAATGGCGCCAAGCGATTTTTCCTCAATGGTTGTCAAGCCGCCCTTAATGTTGCCTCCTGTCGGCTGTCCGCCGCGAATATCCTCGCCAACCGCCATGGCCCGCTTTTCCATGCGCTCCACCAGCCGGAAAATATCCCGGGCGACGGTCTCATTGGCGGCGTGCCGGGCCAGAATATGCTCGGCGCCGATGAATTCCGTCACTTCACCCAGAATGGACACGCCGCCGGCTTCCACCAGCAAATCGGAGGCCACGCCGATAGCCGGGTTTGGCACCAGTCCCGAAGTGGTATCTGAACTGCCGCATTTCATGCCCAATACCAGATTACTGATCGGAAAGGGCTCGCGTGTGGCATTCGACGCTTCCCGCACCATCTCCTGGGCCAGCAGAATTCCTGCCGCCGTTGTCCGGGCGGCACCGCCTGTTTCCTGGACAATGAGATGTTCCACCCGTTTACCGCTGTCCCTGATCCCCTCAATTACCGCTGCTAAATCAGTACTTTCACAGCCAAGACTGATCAAAATGACCGAATGCAAATTGGGATTGCGCCCCAGGCCAATCAACGCTTTATTTACAAGGCCGATATCAAGCGGCGTCTGGCAGCAGCCCTGATGATGCGTAAAACGGGCTGTTCCCTGAACCTGGCGGACAATGGCTTCCACTACTTCATTGACACATACGACAGCGGATAACACGCCAACCAGGTTTCGCGTCCCCACTGTGCCGTCAGCACGGCGATATCCCATGAACCGCATATTTGTTTAATCCTCCTTTTGTAAGTCGCCGCGGCCACGCAGACTCTCTATATTTTGCACATGCGCATGACAGCCGCTCGGAATATCGGCTGTTGCCCGGCCGATTACCTCGCCATATTTTAAAATATCATCTCCCAGACGAATAGGGCGAACAGCAAATTTATGCCCATAAGCAATATCCTGCCGCAAAACTACCTGCGTTAGCGTCAGCCCCAGCCGGACTGACGCCTCCTGGCCCGCTTTTAAGTCTTGCACTGCGGTCGCCACATTATCGGTATCACTCAATACGATTGCGTCGATAGCCATATTTTCTCCTCCTCTGCCGGAATCATTGGCAAATTACGGCCACACCGGCAGGAATCACTGTGATTTATCCCGGTCTTTACCAGCAGCCGATATCTGTCAGGTTTCCCGCATCATCAAAGACCATGGTTTCCGGCCGCCCGGCTATGGCTAGGCAAGGATGCGCCAACGCCTCAGCCAGCATGGACTGCGAAATAAAAATATCTTCCAGCCGCAGTGTATTGCCAATACGTACCATGCGGACAGCTGCCGGGTCAAGCTTGTTGCAGGTCTTGACGCCGGCCAGAATAGCCATACGGTCCGATTCCATAATCACTGGTATCCGCGCTGCCTGCAGGGTTGTCGAAGTCAGAACATTGGTATACGTAGCGTCAAAGTCAATTTTGCTAAACAGGCGGCGGGTGGTGATATCCGCCATTCCCATCCCGACGGCATTACCGTGGCTGGCGGAACTGACATCCAGCACAATTAATTTGTTGGGGCCGGGGCCGACATGTAAGCAGGAGGTTGACGCCCGGCCGGTAATATGCGGATCCATGCCGCTGCCTGAAAATTCTTTTCCCATTTGATCAACAATCAGCACATCGACAGGCTGCAAAAACAGTTTCGGCATATTTGCCTTGGCTTCCGCCAGTAGTTCCTGCTCGGTTTCGATAATTGATTCCGCAGGGATGGCCACAAGCTTCGCCAGCCGGTCATAGGCATTCTCAACCGTGGCAATGCCAAACAAAACCGGGGACCGCTGCAGCCCGACCCGGGCTATTTGCACGATAAACCGGGCCATGTGCTCAAAGCCCAGAGCATGGCAGGCAGCGGCGCCTTTCTGCTTGCCCAGGCCGATGGCCAGCATCTTTACCAGGCCGCTTTCATTGGTCCCACTGAAAGCACTGTGGGCTTTGACCCGGTTAATGACCACGATGCCATCCGCCGTCGCCGCCGCTTGATCCATTAATACCGGCAGGCCGTTATTCAGTTCTCCTAAAGCAACCACTTCCATGGAAGCAACAATCGGACAGCCGGCACTTGACTCGGTGACGCCCAAACTCGCCAGCAGCTGTTTCTGGCCGGCCGCGGTGGCACCGCCGTGGCTGCCCATGGCCGGGACAATAAAGGGCCTGGCCCCCCGGCGCTGGAGTTCCTCAACCACAACCTTTACAATCCGGGGTATTTCAGCCATACCCCGGCTGCCGACAGCAATCGCCACCCGCATGTCCTGCTTCACGCGACCGGCAATGTCCGGCTGCCGCAATTGTGCCCGCAGCGCTGCCGGCACATTATCAATGGCCGCGGCGGGAAAGCATTGTTTGACCCGGATCATGGGCGGCAGTCTCACACTTTGCAACAAATCATTAATAACCGCCACCTAACCACCTCCATTCATTGCACTGCCTAAAATCAGCTTCACCCGCTTTATTCCAGCTCGGCGGCCAGTGTATCCCGTTTCTTTTTCCAGGAACCGTAGCTGCTAACCGCCAATATGGCCGCAATGGCAATCATACACCCCAGCGAAATCGGCCGCATAAAAAAAATGCTCAAGCTCCCGCCCGACATCAAGAGCGATTGTACAAAAGACGATTCTATCGGTTTGCCCAGAACAAAGGGCAGTATGGTTGCCGCCATCGGAAATTCAAGTTTTTTCATGAAATAGCCGATGACGCCAAAAAGCAGCATGACCCACACATCAAATATGCGGTTATTGATGCTGTAAGCTCCCAGGACACAGAACGCCAGTACCAACGGGAAAAGCACCGGGAATGGAACCATGGCTACTTTGCCCCAGATCCTTGCCATCGGCAAATTCATGATTAACAGCATGACATTGCCGATGTACAAGCTGGCAATAACTCCCCAGACAAATTCAGGTTTCTCCAGAAATAATTGGGGACCGGGAGCCAGACCATGCATCATGAACGCCCCCAGCAGGATGGCGATGGTCGGCGAACTGGGTATCCCCAGCGTGAACAGAGGTATATTGGCTGCGCCGGCGCAGGCGTTATTGGCCGTTTCCGGGCCGGCTACCCCCTCGATAGCCCCGTTGCCAAAACGGTTGGGGTCTTGCGCCACTTTTTTTTCTACGGAGTAGGACATTAACGAAGCGATAACGGAATTGGCCCCCGGCAGCAGGCCTACCAGAAAACCAATAACGGTGCCCCGGCCAATGGCTCCCATTGTCGGCTTCCATTCATGTTTTTCCGGCAGCAGCTTTTTTACTGCATGCGGCCGGTTCCGGGACGTTTTTTCCGACACACCCAGCATGATTTCCGACACGCCGAACAAGCCCATGGCGATAGCCACCAGTTCCAGGCCGCTGTTGAGCTCCAGCACACCAAAAGAATAACGGATGCTGCCCGAAACAGGATCATCACCGACCATTGCCAGCAGAAATCCAAACAGGGCGGCGATAATACCTTTAAGTAACGATTTGCCCATCAGACCGACCAGCATCGTCAGGCCGAGCAGCATTACGCTGAAAAATTCAGGCGGTCCGAAACGCAAAGCGGCTTTTGACAAAATCGGGGCAATAAAAGTCAGGCCGATTATGGCCGCCGTGCCGCCGATAAAAGAACCGATCGCCGATACTCCCAGCGCCGTGCCGGCCCGCCCCTGCTTGGCCATTGCATAGCCGTCAATGCAGGTGATCACGGAAGCCGACTCACCCGGGGTGTTGATCAAAACAGAAGTGATGGTTCCGCCATACTGCGAGCCATAATAAATGCCGGCCAGCATAATAATTGCCGACGTGGGGTCCATGCCGAAGGTCACTGGCACCAGTATGGCGGTTCCGGCCACCGGCCCCAGTCCGGGCATAATGCCGACGAACATCCCCATGGTTACACCGATCAGACAGTACAATAGATTCCAGCCTGTGGTTGCCACCGCAAAGCCTAACAATAAATTACCGACTGCTTCCATTAATGAATCCTCCTTCTACCAGCCGAACATACTGACGGGAAGCGGAACCGACAAAAGTATGGCGAAAATCCAGTACAGCAATACCGATGTTCCCAGTGAAACAATTACATTGTAGTACCATCGGAGATAGCCGCTAAACATTAAAAACAACATCAGGGAAGTGGCAATTACAAAACCGGCATACTCCACAATAGCGGTAAATATGATCATGTACAGGAAAATCAGACCAGTGTTCTTCAAACCTTCTTTATCCGGCAGCACCGTGCTAAAATCTATTCGTTCCTTCGTAATCGCATAACCCAGGTATAGTACAGAGAAGATAAGCATAAACAGGCTAAGCCAAAACGGCAGAAAACCCGGTCCGATACCGTTTCCCAGCCGGCTTTGATAACTATAGCCAAAGGATGCGGAGAAAAACAGCAGGGAAAATAAGAGAAAAAATCCCCCGGCCCATAAAGATGCATTTTTGTACATATCCCACACCTCATTTATTCCGCATTGCGAATAGGAAAAAGGATATTTAGCCACCTAAACATCCCTTTTCTACTCGTTACTGTCGGTTGTACAGTTATTTATTGAGTACCTTGGGCACGAGTTCCTTATACATCCGGTTCATTTCCACAATTTCCTTTTTCACTTCTTCCCCGGGTTTGTATTCAATTTCCAGGCCGGCGTCCTTGGCCATTTTCTGAAATTCCGGGTCCTCCATAATTGCCCGGTAGGCGTCATGGATCTTCTTTACTTTGTCCTCCGGCATGCCAGCCGGTCCGATAATAATCATCATGTGGGGATGGGCAACCGGAATACCGAGTTCGGAGGCGGTGGGAACATCGGGCAAGTTGGGAATTCTTGTTTTCTCCAGGGCGGCAAGAATACGGATCTGGCCGGATCTGACTTCATTGATGATTTCCAGGGGCTGTACGACAATGTAGTCGAGATGGCCGCCAATAAGGGCCACCGCCGACGGGCGCCCGCCGTCATAAGGCACAAACTGGCTCTGGGTACCGGCTTTCTGATTGAAGTCCATGCCTACCAGATGCTGCAGACTGGCAGTGGGGCAACCGGAAAATTTCAGCTGATTGGGATTCTTTTTGGCATAATCCACCAGGTCCTGCAGGGTGCTGAACTGGGAATCGGCCTTAACGGCCAGCACCAGGCGCTGGCGGACCATCCCCATAATATACGTGTAATCGTCAATTTTATAGGGAACATCGACTAGGTGAGGTCGCAGCACAAAACTGCCGTAGGTATTCATGCCGATGGTATAACCGTCCGGTTTGGCTTTAGCCACTTCGGCTGTACCCGGAACTGCAGCCCCGCCGGTCTTGTTGACCACAACCATGCTTTGTCCGAAATACTTTGGCATAAAGTTGGCGGTTAAGCGCTGCGACATATCGACAGCGCCGCCTGCCGCCCAGGGTACAATGTTTTGTATCGGTTTTGTCGGGTATTCTTCCTTAGCCGGAGCGGCTTGCTGCGAGCAGCCTGTCAAAAAAACCGCCAGTGTCAATACGAGGGCCGCCAGGCTGACAAGCAAGCTGACCCCTTTGTTCCCATGCATAAATTTCATTAACTATTTCCCCTCCACTGATTTTTCCTTATGTATGCTTGTTACTTCACTGTCACTACCTGGGAGGCTTTTATCGTTTCCTCCGTTAACTCCTGTCCCAGACCGGGAAGCTCAGGCACCTCGTACACGCCCTGCTTCGGCAGATAATCGTATTTGCACGATTTGGTATTGGCCTCCAGCAAAGCGTACCGGTGCAACTCGTGAATAATAAAATTGGGGATAACCGACTCAATGTGCAACGCCGCCGCTGTGGAAATCGGCCCGCCGCAAACATGCACCTGCACGGTCACATCATAAATATGAGCCATATCGCAGATTTTCTTGGCTTCCGTCAACCCGCCGCAAGTGCATATATCCGGCTGAATGACGGCAATGGACCCATCCTCGAAAAACGGCCGGTAGCCCCAGCGGGTATAAATTCTTTCACCGGCGGCAATCGGAATATTCACTTTGTCGGCTACTTTTTTCATTTGTTTGGGGTTCAGGGGCATAACCGGTTCTTCATAATAATAAATTCCCAGTTCCTCAATCATCCGCCCAAACTGAATGGCCGCAGTGGTGTCGGTAAATGCATGCATCTCCACAATGATATCGACATCCGGCCCGATTGCTTCCCGCATAGCTTTCAGCCGGTTGTAGCCCACACGCAGGGTACGGTCGGGAAGAACGCCGGTAAGGCCGCTCTGGTTGTAATTGCCTTTGTCATCCAGGACGGTTACATCGACTTTTATCGCATCAAAACCTTCGTCTACCACAGCACAGGCAACTTCCGCATACTGTCCGGGTGTCACCAGCAGCGACTTGTCCTTGCCTTTGCCCCAGCCCAACTGAAGCTGGCTGGCATAGGTTCTGATCTTATCCCGGGTTTTTCCGCCCAGCAATTGGTACACCGGCGTGTTGAGCGCTTTTCCTTTAATATCCCACAAAGCAATATCTATGCCGCTCATACCGGCGGAAAATACCGTTCCTCCTCCCTGACCCCAAAAGGTTTTTTTCTGCATCATATCCCAGATGGCCTCATTTTTCATCGGATCCAGGCCAAGAATAAGCTGCGCCAGGTCCTTGGCCATGCCGAAGCCTGCGGAAGCACCCACGCCATAGGCCAGGCCGACTTCGCCAAAGCCTGAGATTCCTTCGTCTGTGTTGACCCGTACAACAACCGGTCGCCATTTGCTCGTCGCCGAGCTGAAATCATTCGCAACATCAATAATGTCCACACTGGTAATTTTCATCGCACTACTCTCCCCCACTCATTCTCATACCACTCCGGGTCGGGCAAAATCCCAATGACTGTTTGTCACCATATGCCAAAGTTTGTGCACATGCCTCCCTTAATTTAATAAAAATAATATATTATTTTTATTATTATCATATATTGTTTCTCATTGTATCGCAATAGTTTATATTTTTTTGTCTAAAATTGTAGAATAGTTGACGCTATCCCTGTAAGAAGCCAATGGCACTGTTCAGCCCGTGGGTCGCTGACGCAAAAAGGCCAGGTGCCGGTTTCAGGTGCCGGCACCTAGCCTTCAGATGTCTGATCAGCTAATTCTACAGATACACATACGGCCCCGGCTGTCAGCCAGCGCCGGTTTCATTCTAGCACCTGCCACCCCATTCGTCAATCCCCTGCCGCTCCAATACCGCCGCCAATAACGGCAGCACGCCGTAGAATCAGGATTTATCACTTTCGCTGCGGGCCGTATACACCGGTTTCCAATATATCAACAATACCAACACCACCAAAATACCGGACTGGGCCTGCGGGGGTCTGATTATTTTTGCTGGGCAATTTTCAAACCCATACCGAGGAGCAATGCTCCGGTAAGTGTCTTTAACCATTTTTGAACTGCTGATGCGGCAATAAGGGGACGGAGTTTTTCCATGCCTAATACCAACAGGCCGTACCAGGCAACGGCAACCAGCGAATAAAGGACGGCCAGAATTAGGTACTGGAGGGCGACATTGTTCTCCGGATGAATAAACTGTGGAAAAAACATAATAAAGAACAGCACTGCTTTAGGGTTCAAAATACCGGTCAGGAGGCCTTGGGAATAGCAGGCCAATCTGCTTTTACCGGAATTTACAACAGACTGACAGTCGGCAGACCGGACATTGGCCAGTGGCTGCCGGTGCAGCCGGTAAGCATCGGCCAAACTCATGATTCCCATACCGGCAATATAGGCGGCGCCGCATAATTTTAATAAAGTATAGAGTTCTACGGACTGCATGATGATTAGCGATAAGCCCAGGCCTGACAACAGGGCGTTGCAGTAAACGGCCGTGGCAATGCCGCATACAATGTATATACCGGCGCGGCGGCCATTGACGCCGGCCGACTGCATGACCAGAATTGTATTGGGACCCGGTAAACACACCAGCAGGGCGACAACCCCGATAAATGAATAAATTTCTCTCGGGGAAAAAGGCACGACTGATTCCTCCTTGCCGGCTGCAGGCGGCTAACGATTGCCGGTTTGTGCAAGACATTGCTTATACCTTATGCAGCGGCCATAATAAATGTATAATCTAACTTTAGCAGTGATAGGCGATAAATGGAAGTATTTTTTAAAGTAAAAAAGCTACCCACTATTTCAAAGGTAGCTTACAGTTAAATTCTATTTTCAAGGAACAATCTTCTCAGTCTTTTCAACTTCAATAAATTACTTCCTTTGCCGGCAACAGCCTCTATTGATCCGCTGGTGACGCTTCGTCTGATGAAGGCGATTCATCGGTCTCACACTTCGGCAGCTCACAGGTAGCGCCCTGAGATTCAAAATACTCCAGCATGTCGCTGACACTATCCTGCGAGGCCTCAGACCCTGTTGTTTCCGGATTGTCCGCCGCAGTGGAAACGGCGGTTTTCTCCGGTAAAACATTTCCGTAGCGGTCGTTGGCCTGTACGGTTACGCCCGCCGTTAGCGACAGCACCATCAATATGGAACATAACAAAATCACTCTGCGGCCGACGTTTTTGCCTGCGGATTTGGCATGCGCTGTCCGGCTATTTTCCTGTTTTGTTTCATAACCCATCATATTGCCCCCTTTTTTCAGTGTCACGGATCACTACAGATCATTTAAGTCGAACTCGTTTCCGGCTGTCAATTCATCTTGTGTAAACTGGTCATTAAATAACCATGTGGATAAATAGCGTTCTCCCGTGTCCGGCAAGATAACAATCACGACCTTGCCGTTGTTTTCAGGACGGGCTGCCACCTGGATCGCCGCATGGGCCGCCGCCCCGGAGGAGATACCGACTAAAATGCCTTCCTCGCAGGCCAAACGGCGCGCCATAATGCCGGCATCCCGGTCATGAACGGTTACGATCTCGTCCAGCAGATCCCGACGCAGAATTTTGGGAACAAAGCCCGCGCCGATGCCCTGAATCCGGTGCGGGCCCGTCCTGCCCGCGGACAGAACAGGCGAATCCGCCGGTTCCACCGCGATAATCCTGACACCGGCTTTTCGCTCCTTCAGCACTTTTGCCACGCCGGTGATCGTACCGCCCGTACCCACACCTGCTACAAATATATCCACCTGCCCCTCTGTGTCCTCCCATATTTCCTCCGCGGTCGTACGGGTATGAATGTCGGGATTTGCCGGGTTGTTGAATTGCTGAGGAATAAAGGAATTGGGGATTTTTCCGGACAATTCCACCGCTTTTTCGATGGCGCCGTCCATTCCTCTGCTCCCCAGAGTCAGTACGATTTTCGCACCGAAGGCCTTAATCAGCTTGCGCCGTTCCAGACTCATGGTTTCCGGCATAGTCAAAATTAGCGGATATCCCTTGGCGGCGCATACAAAGGCAAGACCTATACCAGTATTGCCGGAGGTCGGTTCAATGATTACAGTGCCAGCTTTGATTTTACCGGCTCTCTCGGCCTCCTCCAGCATAGCAACTCCTATGCGGTCCTTGACACTGGACAGCGGATTAAACGACTCCAGCTTGACCAGCACAGTAGCCGGGATGTCCTTGGCAATGCGCCGCAGCCTGATTAAAGGCGTGCCGCCCACCGTTTTTGTAATGTCCTCATATATCTTCAAAAATTCGCACCTCCAGGTTGCTATAGGGCCTCCGTCTGTTTTCCGGATACCTCTGCAAATGTTAAAAGCCCGTCGCCAAACAAAATACTGTGCACAGCGCTTTTGTCACAAATCATCAAATAACGCCATATTCATATTCTCCCGTCAGCTCACTGTGAAAAATTTTTTGGATATTTGTACAAATTTCTTTAAATTCCGGATTGGTACGTCTTCTTGGCCGCGGCAGCTCTACGGGAATGATATTGCGTATGACGCCGGGCGAGGGAGCCATCAGTACAACGCGGTCCGATAAGTACACGGCCTCCTCAATATCATGCGTGATGTATACCACCGTCAGCGATGTTTTGGACCAGACCGCCGACAGATCCTCCTGCAGACGCTCACGATTGAAGCCGTCCAGCAAACCGAAGGGCTCATCCATCAGCAATATTTTTGATTTCACCGCCAACGCTCTGGCCAGCGCCACCCGCTGCCTCATGCCGCCGGACAACTGGTAAGGATAATTGTTTTCAAAACCCGCAAGCCCCACTGCCGCCAGCGCATTTTTGGCGGTCACTATGCATTCTTCCTTCGCAATACCGCGCAGCCGCAAAGCGAAGGTGATGTTATTCAGCGCTGTCTTCCACGGATAAATGGAGTGATCCTGAAAAACCATGCTGATATCAAAACGGTGCTTGTTTTTAAACAGGCTGTTGTACACGGGGGAGAGGAAGCGATATTTTTTCTCGTAGTCGCGCAGTTCATCCTTATTAACAGGGGGCGGCTCCAGCACCACCTTGCCATCAATGGTCACTGTCCCCTCCGTGGGCAACTGCAAGCCCGCAATCATATTGAGTATGGTGCTTTTGCCGCAGCCGCTCGGCCCGACAATGCTGATAAACTCCCCCCGGCGGATGCTAAGGGAGATATCCAGGATCGCCGTCATGCCCTCCGCTTCTCCGTTATTAGTGCTAACAGAGAAAAATTTGGTCACACTGTTCAGTTTCACAAAAGCCATTGCCCATTCCCCCTATCCCGTAACCTCTCCGATCTTCCAAAGCGACAGCTTGAGCTCGATAAATTTCAGTATCTCAATCATAAACCAGCCAAAGCCGCCCAGCATTACCATTGTCACCATCATCCGGTCGATCTGAAAATAATGCTTGGATTCCATAAGCATCCAGCCCAGGCCGCTGCTGGCGCCAAACATCTCTGCCAAAACCAGGCAGACGATCCCCATCGCCGTCCCGATCTTCATTCCCATTAAAATGGAGGAGAGCGCCGACGGAAAAACAACCTGACATAAAATCGTAAATTCACTTGCCCCGAACAGGCGCGCGGTGTTGATCAGCCTACTGTTAGTGTCTTTCGTGCCGGTGTAGGAGTTGAACAGCACCGGATAAAACACGCCCAAAAACACCAAAAAGCTTTGCATTCTCAAGTCCACACCCAAAAAGATGATGGTTATCGGCACCCAGGCAGGCGGCGGTATCGGCGCAAACAACTGGAAAAGCGGCAGCAGATGCTTCCTGATGAATACACTCCAGCCCATAAGCATTCCCAGAGGCACCGCCAAAAGCAGCGCAATAAAAAAGCCGATGAAAAACCGCAGTACGCTGATGGCCAGATGATCAAGCAAACGGTTGCCATGCATATCGGCATCGACCAACGCATCATAGAAGGAAACGGCAACCGTTGACAGGCGTGGCAACAGGCCGTCCGGAATCACCTCGAAAAGCGGCAGCAGCTCCCAGGCCAAAAGAATCGGAATAAATACCGTTGCAAAGGCTGGCGTAACAAAGCTGCCAAAAGAATTTTTCAAAAATAGCAACAGATCATTTTTAATTTCGATTAATGTCGGTTTTCTCATGAGTCCCCTCCAAAAATATGTACCAAAAACACCCCGTTAACCTGCCAAGACCACAACTCCCCCGAGACTGACGATCCAACCGGCGGTACAAATTCGCATTTTCCGGTTAGAAAACTTGGCTTATGCCAAGTCCTTTAGGACGCCGGCAGAAGCCGCCTGTGCCCTTCAGGGTAAAGATTTTTCTTATCCCTTAGATCATGGCCCCGGATTTTTATAATTCTGATGGGGTAAAAAAGGGGCGAGGAATGATCCCTGCCCCTTTGTGAAAAACATGCTAAATGACCTTTGTCTGTTACCAGGTAATGCCTTTGAATTCCTCAGCAAATGCTCCCGGAATTGGATTTTTGTTAATGATTTTCTGCTCTACCAGGAAATCTCCCAGCGCCTTGTGGAGGTCGGTCGTCAGTTGAGTTGTGAAGCCAAGACGGTGGTTGCCTCTTCTGATCGCTTCCGCCGGAGCGCGGGTATACTTGACAGCGATCTGCACGATGTCCTCCGCTACAGGATTTTGGCGGATCAATGCATTGGCCTCGTCGATCGCCTTGATGAATTTTTTGGCAGCATCGGTATTTTGGTCGATGAAATACTTGTTCGCGTTAATCGTGCGGCAGGTGCTGTCCTGCAGTTTATCTCGGAAGAGAGTGGTGTAGCCCGCAAGCTCTGCGATGCTGGCATGCGGCTCTTCCACAATGATGCCGTCCACCTGATTGGCTTTCAAAGCAGCGATTGCCGCGCCGCCCGCAAGGTTGACCAGCTTAAAGGAAACGCCGGCGTCCTTGGCCAGCTTCTGGATGAAAATCACTGCGCAACAAGAGGGTGAAAGTCCGCCGATGGTTTTGCCGTTAAGATCCGCCACTGTCCTTATGCCGGAATTTGGGGACACCGCCAAAACCGAGGTGCAGGGCTTTTTGACCTGCGCAATAAATTCGATCGGCGCCCCCCTTGCCACTGCAGTCATTACGGCTGTGGGGCATGCCCAGTAGATATCAGCCGCTCTGCTGATAACGGCATCACGCGCCGCCGACGCATCCTGCACTTCACGGATAACGACATCCAGGCCGTATTTGTCAAACAGTCCTTTCTCTTTGGCGACATACAGGTTCAGATGATGCGTTGAGGGCGTATCCGCCACCACAATCCGGGTGAGCGGAGCGGGTGCGGCGGACACGCTGGCGCCTCCCCAACCTACCAATAACAGTGTAAAGACTGCTATCAAAGCCAGCGCCGACATGGTGGTAAGTACCTTTTTCAAATCCTTCATTCCCCTTTCATTTTTTATAATAAATTTAATAATTCCTCTATATAATATTTTCTGAAAATTAACCAGGCTACTGTATAACGGAAAACCGAAAGAGTCCGCAGCCAGCGAAAATTCTGGGCTGCCGGGCTGCGCGTCGGATTAAACGGGCACCTTAAGCCAAGTTTGGCCATTGCAATAGTCTATAGTAGAATAACAAAAAAACCAAGGCGCGCTATTACAGCTGCCTTGGCCTTCAAATTTTTTTTGATCAGCCTTGCTTAAATATACATATCTTATTATCCTTAAATGAATAATACAGGAAAATTTTTCATCTGTCAAGCATTTTTCAAAGCCAGGATTGTGTCAGGTCAGTAACAACAGCCCCTGATTAATTATATTGATCCCGGTC
>NZ_CP036259.1:5180000-5184890 GCF_007641255.1 Sporomusa termitida | reverse complement strand
AGCCGAAGCTTTCGCCGGGGAATCGCAAGCTAACCGTAAATATCTGGCGTTTGCCAAACAAGCTGATCTTGAAGGGCATAAACAGGCGGCAAAGCTTTTTCGGGCGGCGGCAGAGGCTGAAACGATTCATGCTCACACCCACTTAAAAACGTTAGGCGGAATTAAATCCACGGCGGAAAACCTTAAAGCGGCTGTAGCCGGCGAAACTTATGAATTTGAGTCTATGTATCCTGATTTCATTAAAGAAGCTAAAGAAGAAAACCATACTGCTGCTTTACGTACTTTTAATCTGGCCAATGAAGCTGAGAAAGTTCATGCCGTACTCTATCAAAAAGCGCTTGACAACCTTGGCAAAGATGAATCCTATGAATTTTACCTATGTAGCGTATGTGGTCATATTGCCGAAAAAGAAGCCCCTGATAAATGTCCTATCTGTGGCGCCAAAGCCCAGGCTTACAGGAGTGTAGGCTAATCAATCAAAAAGACCTGGCCTTTATGGTCAGGTTTTTTACATTGCAAAAAACACTCACTGCAACAGTGAGTGCTTTTCTTAACCAGCAACTTCCTACTCTCCCGGGCCGTTTCCAGCCAAGTACCTTCGGCGTTTGTGGGCTTAACTGCTGTGTTCGGTATGGGAACAGGTGGAGCCCCACAGCTATCGTCACTGGACATATTCGCGAGTTCGCGTGTTCGAAGATCGTTAGTTTGCATTGCTAACTAACTACCCCTTTCACATTCCCTCAAAACTGTCACAGAAGAATCGCTTTGCGCAATAGTATCCTATTCGTTCAATTCCCTCAACCGTTACTCTTTCGAATATCGACCTTCGATCCTCGAACCTCCAATTTAAGTCAAGTCCTCGGCCTATTAGTACCAGTCCGCTCCATGAATTGCTCCACTTCCACTCCTGGCCTATCTACCTTGTCTTCTGCAAGGGGCCTTACTTCTTTCGAATGACAGACCTCATCTTAAGGCTGGTTTCACGCTTAGATGCTTTCAGCGTTTATCCTTTCCGGACGTAGCTACCCAGCTCTACCCCTGGCGGGATAACTGGTACACCAGCGGTCCGTCCACTCCGGTCCTCTCGTACTAGGAGCAGTTCCCTTCAAGTCTCTTACGCCCGCGATGGATAGGGACCGAACTGTCTCACGACGTTCTGAACCCAGCTCACGTACCACTTTAATGGGCGAACAGCCCAACCCTTGGGACCTACTTCAGCCCCAGGATGTGATGAGCCGACATCGAGGTGCCAAACCTCCCCGTCGATATGGACTCTTGGGAGAGATTAGCCTGTTATCCCCAGGGTAGCTTTTATCCGTTGAGCGATGGCCCTTCCACTCGGTACCACCGGATCACTAAGCCCGACTTTCGTCCCTGCTCGACTTGTCTGTCTTGCAGTCAAGCTCCCTTCTGCCTTTACACTCTTCGCGCGATTTCCAGCCGCGCTGAGGGAACCTTTGGGCGCCTCCGTTACTCTTTCGGAGGCGACCGCCCCAGTCAAACTGCCCGCCTGACACTGTCCTCAGTTTCGTTACTCCTTGAGTTAGAACTCCAGTAAATAAAGGGTGGTATCCCAACATCGACTCCATACAGACTTGCGTCCGCACTTCCTAGTCTCCCACCTATCCTGTACATCATTTACCAAAACTCAATGTCAGGTTGCAGTAAAGCTCCATGGGGTCTTTCTGTCCAGTCGCGGGTAACCTGCATCTTCACAGGTATTTCAATTTCACCGGGTCCCTCGTTGAGACAGTGCCCAAGTCGTTACACCTTTCGTGCGGGTCGGAACTTACCCGACAAGGAATTTCGCTACCTTAGGACCGTTATAGTTACGGCCGCCGTTTACCGGGGCTTCAATTCAAACCTTCGATTGCTCTAAGCTCTCCTCTTAACCTTCCGGCACCGGGCAGGTGTCAGCACCTATACGTCAGCTTTCGCTTTAGCAGGCACCTGTGTTTGTGGTAAACAGTCGCTTGGGCCTCTTTTTTGCAACTCATTCCCGCTTCGTTCGCTTCTGATCTACACGGTTTACAAGCTCCCCTTTTCCCGAAGTTACGGGGACATTTTGCCGAGTTCCTTAACGAGGGTTCTCCCGCGCACCTTAGGATTCTCTCCCCGCCTACCTGTGTCGGTTTACGGTACGGGCACCTGGTCTCTCACTAGAAGCTTTTCTTGACAGTCTGGGATCAGCAATTTCGCCATTATCTCTAACAGCTGCCCATCACTCCTCAGGTTTTAGCATCACGGATTTGCCTGTGATGCACCCTACAAGCTTAGACGCGAATTTCCATCCTCGCGCTTGCCTACCCTCCTGTGTCACTCCCTCGCTCAATCGATTCCAGGTGGTACTGGACTTTTTACCAGTTGTCCATCGCCTACGCTTTTCGCCTCGGCTTAGGGCCCGACTAACTCTGAGCGGACGATCCTTCCTCAGAAATCCTTAGGCTTTCGGTGGACAAGATTCTCACTTGTCTTTTCGCTACTCATACCGGCATTCTCACTTCTATACTCTCCAGCACTCCTTACGGTATACCTTCTCCGGGTATAGAACGCTCCCCTACCCCTTTTGGATGTTGGACTTCAGACGCTGGATTTTGGATCTTTTATCGCCTGAATGAACTTGCTTGTTTGTTTTCCCAGCCGTTCATACGAATTAAGTATTTCTCTACTTTCTTCTTGGCTTATATATCCTAAATCTTTCACCATTTTTATTAAAACAGTCGTCTCATTGCATGATCCTACTGCTGTGATTAGGAAGTTCCTGAAATCTTGTTGATGTTCTTTCCGTCCATATCCTTCTGCTATGTTTAGCACTACTGATACAGCCGCTCTTCTCATTTGACTTCCTATCTCATAGGTTTCATGCTTTGGAAATTTTGTCGTTAGCTTGTGTATTTTTATGGCCATCTCATAGGCTAACTTATATATTTCTAAGTTCTCATATGACACCTTATACACGTCCTTTTTCTAACGTCCAATGTCCAAAGTCCAACATCCAAAAAGCCATAGCTTCGGTTCCGTACTTTAGCCCCGGACATCTTCGGCGCAGCGACACTCGACCAGTGAGCTATTACGCACTCTTTCAATGGTGGCTGCTTCTAAGCCAACATCCTGGTTGTTTTTGTATCTCCACATCCTTTGCCACTTAGTACGGCATTCGGGACCTTAGCTGATGGTCTGGGCTGTTTCCCTCTTGACCACGGGTCTTATCACTCGTAGTCTGACTCCCAGGGTTCGAGTACATCCATTCGTAGTTTGACAAGGTTCAGTAACCCATTAGGCCCCTAGCCCTATCAGTGCTCTACCGTCTGTACTTAATTTCCTGAGGCTAGCCCTAAAGCTATTTCGGGGAGAACCAGCTATCTCCGCGTTCGATTGGCATTTCACCCCTATCCACAACTCATCCCAAAGCTTTTCAACGCTCACGGGTTCGGTCCTCCACGCATTTTTACCTGCGCTTCAACCTGGCCATGGATAGATCACTGCGGTTTCGGGTCTACAATATCCAACTCTCGCCCTCTTTAGACTCGCTTTCGCTTCGGCTCCGTGTCTGCCACTTAACCTTGCTGGATACTGTAACTCGCCGGTTCATTCTTCAATAGGCACGCCGTCAGCCGCATACGGGCCTTCGACTGCTTGTAGGCATACGGTTTCAGGTTCTCTTTCACTCCCCTCCCGGGGTGCTTTTCACCTTTCCCTCACGGTACTATGCGCTATCGGTCGCCACGAGTATTTTGCCTTGGAGGGTGGTCCCCCCTGCTTCCCACAGGGTTCCTCGTGTCCCGTGGTACTCTGGATTCTGACCCTCAAACTCTGCTTTTCGCCTACAGGGTTGTTACCTTCTGCGACTCATCTTTCCAGATGCTTCGGCTAAGCCTGGTTTGATTGTTGCCAGTCCTCAACCCCTGTTTGGATGTTGGATGTTAGATTTTAGATGTTGGAAGTCTAAGAATATTTTACGTTCCTTTTATCCAATGTCCAATGTCTAAACTCCAACATCCAAACAGGTTTGGGCTCTTCCCCGTTCGCTCGCCGCTACTTAGGGAATCTCGTTTGATTACTTTTCCTCCGGGTACTTAGATGTTTCAGTTCCCCGGGTGCCCCCCTAACTTGCGTTAGGTAATGGTGCATGACCACCATTGGGTTCCCCCATTCGGAGACTCATGGATCAGGGCCTGCTTGCGGCTCCCCATGACTTTTCGCAGCTTACCGCGTCCTTCTTCGGCTCTTGGCGCCTAGGCATCCACCGTATGCCCTTACTAACTTGACTTTGCTCCGACTGTCTATAAGCCGCCATCTGCGTTGTTGCTCCTCAACCCGATTGTTTGCGTACGCGAGTACGCGGCACGGCTCGGGTTTCCGGGGCGCCTAGCAGCTGACACCTTCTAGCCAGTCTCCGCCTCAACTTAAACTTTGCTTGTGCTAGGTTTAAGTTTGTTAAATAAATCCTAATTGCGCTTCGTTAAGTTACTTCTACATATTTGCATATGAGAGGTAATTTTACTTTTGCTTTCTTCTGTGCAGTTTTCAAGGAACATGATAAACTGATGAACACAACTGTGTTCATCAAAACCAGCAACTTCCTACTCTCCCGGGCCGTTTCCAGCCAAGTACCTTCGGCGTTTGTGGGCTTAACTACTGTGTTCGGTATGGGAACAGGTGGAACCCCACAGCTATCGTCACTGGATATATGGTGGAGACGAGCGGGATCGAACCGCTGACCCCCTGCTTGCAAGGCAGGTGCTCTCCCAGCTGAGCTACGCCCCCATATAACAATTATTTATGAATTTATGAGTATACAGTCAAGCTAGATTATTCTCACTTCTAACTTCCCGCATCTCACATCACAAAATGGTGGGCCTAAGTGGACTTGAACCACTGACCTCACGC